>NZ_RAWQ01000269.1:0-11542 GCF_003668965.1 Corallococcus sp. AB030 | reverse complement strand
CCCCCAGGCTCCGCGCCGCCGCCCTCACACCCCACAGCGCCACTTTCGTCCGAACGTTCGTGCTATTTTCCGCCATGATGAGGTCCTCCTCGAAGGACACTGCGACGACAGGGTCAGGAAGCCGGGGTGCGCGCGGCGGTGACGAGCGCTTCGAAGGCCCGGCGGGCTCGCGCCTCGGCCTGGGGGTCCCGCATCAAGCGCTGCGCGTGGTGGAAGCCCAGCATCGCCGCGTACTGATCATGGGCGAACTGCTCCACGTCCAGCGCCTTGTGGAAGTGCCCTTCCGCCACGGCGATGCGCGCGGCCTGGGCCAGGCAGTCCAGCCAGTCCCGCTGCCCCTGCACCAGCGTGTCCCTCGCGGGCCCGGGCGCGTCGTCCAGCTCCGCCGCCGCCGCCACGAAGATGCAGCCGCCCTCGAGCACCTTGTCCCGGTCCCACGTGAGCCAGCCGTCGAAGAGCGCCCGCACCCGGGGCTCACCTCGGGCCTTGCCCAACGCCGGGCGGATGACGCGCTCGGTGAAGACGACGGTGGCCGCCTCCAGGACCTGGACCTGCAGCTCCGTCTTGGACTTGAAGTGCGCGAACAGGCCGCTCTTGGAGAGGCCCAGCTCCTCCGCCAGCCCCCCGATGCTCAGCCCCTGCAGCCCCACCCGGCTCGCCAGCCGGACGGCCGTCTCCAGGATGGTCTGATGGGTGAGCTCGCCCTTGCGCATGACCTCTTCATAGAACGGTCGTGCTTTTCGTGCAACCGCTTCCGCGGGAGCCCTGGCCGGGAGCGGAGTGCGCGTCCTTCGAAAGCGGCAGCCTCGACCCGTCCTGTTGTCCCAGAACGGGCCGCCTCATGCTCCAGGCTGGTCAGCCCCACCGTCACTCCAGGGGGTGCTGACCTGGAAGGATGGCTTCGCGGGAGGTCATCCGCACGAGGCATCCCCATCTTTCCAAGGTATGCAGCAGAAAACCGCCCTCCCCGTCCGCCGCGCCTTGATGTGGGTGCTCGGAACCCTGGCCGCCGTGCTGGTGCTGGGGGCCGGTGCGCTGGCGCTGAATCCAGGTTGGGTCGTCGGGCAGCTCCGTGAGCAGCTCGAGGGCATCGCCACCCGGTCCCTTGGCCGCCCCGTGAGCGTCGAGAAGGTCGAGGCCCACTGGGTGCCCAGGCCTGGAGCCTCGGTCACGAACCTGCGGGTCGAGGGTGAAGGCGATGAACCGCCCTTCCTCGAAGCCCGTCACGCGACGGCCACCGTCCAGCTCTGGCCATTGATCCGGAGTCTGGGCCAGGACGTGCGCATGGGGGCGTTGACGCTCGATGACACCCGGTTGAATCTGGTGAGACGCAGGGACGGGACCTGGAACTACGAGAAGCTGGGGAGCCAGCAGCCTGGGACCGGCAGTCCCCCGCCGGGGGCAGCGCGAGAGACGAGCGTCGAGGCGCTCCGGATTCGAAACGGGGTCGTGAACGTGACCGATGCCCAGTCGGCCGGTGGCACCGCCGCGGTCGCGATGCGGGACATCGACCTGGACTTGAAGGGCCTTGGGCCCGGACTGACACTCAAGGGCTCCTTGAAGGCAGCCATCGCCGCGCCAGCTCGGAACGTGTCGGTGGACTTCAAGGTCGCCCCCTTCCCCACCGGGAAGCCCCAGCCCGGCCAGCCCTGGCCCCAGGTGACGATGCACCTGCGCGGCAAGGACCTGTCCGTGAACGCGTTCCGGAACTTCCTGCCCCCGACGGCAATGGGTTACTTCACCGGGGGGCAGGTGGACGTCAGCGCGGATGTGAAGACGAACGCGGGCGCGTACGTGCTCACGGGCCAGGGCGCGGCGAAGGCACTGAAGCTTCGTGGTGAACCGGCGAGTGGTTCGTTCGCCTTCGCATCACGCATCGACCCGGACCGGGTGAAAGCCGCCAGGGTCGATTTCACGAAGCTCGCGATCAATGGGCCGGGCATCGACCTCGCTGGGACCGCCTCGGCTTCGGTGGCACCCACTCGCGTGCGGTTCGCGATGCAGGGGCAGGAGCTGGACCTCAAGCATGTGTTGGGGGCGCTGCCACAACAACCCGGGGATGAAACCGCATCCCCCGCGCTGCCGGCTTCGGTGCGCAAGAAGCTGAGCAAGGTCGATGTGAGCGGCACGCTCAAGCTCGCGAAGCTGCACCATGGCGCGCACGTGGCGACGAACGTGGACGCGCGGGCGAAGCTGGATGAAGGCGTGCTGAGCGTGCAGCGAGGGAGCGCGACCGTCTATGACGGGCGCATGGACCTGCGTGGGTCCCAGGTGGACCTCACGAAGAAACAGCCGGAGTGGTCCCTGAAGGCGGTGCTCACCGGAATGGACACCGCGCAGGCCTTCCAATCCCTAGCGGGTTCCCAGGCGCTGCGAGGCAGGGCCAGTGGCGACTTTCAGCTCACCGGCACGGGCACGGACTGGAACCAGATACGAAACACCCTCACCGGCAGCGGGACCGTGCAGCTTGGGGATGGCGCCCTCACGACGGCGAACCTCGAGGAGAAGGTGACGCCGCTCCTGACGGGGTCGGGCCAGACGGGCGCGAGGGGAGCCGGCTCGAAGACAGCCCAGGGCACCGAGTTGAAGGACCTGAGCGCCTCGTTCCGGGTCCAGGACGGATGGCTCACCTTCACGAAGCCCGTGGCCTTCCAGTCGAGCATTGGCAGCGGGAGGTTGGATGGCAGGGTGGGGCTGGATGCGCGCCTGGAGCTCAAGGGCACGCTCGATGCGTCCGCGTCGTTCGTCTCCACCCTCACCCACGGCGCGACTCCCATTGGGAGCCCCGTATCCATCCCCCTGACCATCACAGGCACGCTGGAAGATCCCGAAGTGACGCCAGGAAGCCCGCTCAACATCGCCAAGGGTCTGTTGCCCAAGGTGGGCAGCAACCCGGTGAACCAGGCGCGCAAGGGGATTGAAGGACTGTTCAAGAGGCCCCGGAAGCAGGGTCCGTGAGGAGCCCGACAGCGGCGAGGCATTGAGGTCTTGGCTTGCGCCTCAAAGCATCTCCCTGACGTGTTCAGCGCGGCTCCTGACGTGTCAGGGGGCGTCCTCGTTTCATGGCTCCAGAGGGGAGAGTGGCTGGCACGTGCCTTGGATTCAGCGGGGCTCGCCTCCCGTCTCCATCCGCCAGGAGTTCCACCCCATGAAGCACCTTGCCTTCCTCTTCTTCTTCACCGCGACCGCGCATGCCGCGGCGCCGTTGGGCACCGACAAGGAGCGGGACAGCTACGCACTGGGCCAGGACGTCGCGGAGTCCATCAAGCGCACCGACGCGGACCTGGACATCAATACGTTGGTGCAGGGCATCCGGGACAACCTGGAGGGGAAGCCCTCGTTGCTGAGCGGACCGGAGCTCACCCAGGCGCGGACGCGGGCGCAGGGCACGATGCTCCAGAACCGCACGGCGAAGCGCGCGGCGGATTCGGCGAAGTACGGTGCGGCGGGCCAGTCCTTCCTGGCGACGAACAAGGCCCAGAAGGGCGTGGTCACCACCGCGAGCGGGCTCCAGTACCAGGCGCTGACCGCCACCACCGGCCCGAAGCCCGGCCCCGCGAACCGCGTGGTGATTGACTACAAGGGCACCGTGGTCGGCGGGACGGGCACGGAGTTCGACAGCTCCGCCGCGCAGGGGAAGCCGGCGGTCGTGGGCGTCAGCGATGGCATCGCGGGTTGGAAGGAAGCCCTCCAGCTCATGACGATTGGCAGCACGTATCGCTTCGCGCTCCCGCCGCAGCTGGCCTACGGCGCGCAGGGGCTGCCCGGCAAGGTTCCTCCGAACGCGACGGTCGTCTACGAAATCACCCTGCGCGAGGTCGCGAAGTGAGCGCCCCGAACGTGCACGTGGGGTTCTGCGCCGCGCTCCTCTTGATGGGCTCAACGGCCGCCGCGCAGACGCTCGACTGCCAGACCTCACAGGAGCGCTTTCCCGCCGCGGGCCTGACGCCCAACCCGAAGGTCGTGGCCATGGTGCCCGCCGACAAGCTGGCCGCGGGCTACGTCCGGGTGGGCGGCGGGTGTGAGGTGTCGCGCTTCGGCTTGGAGTCCGTGCACGCCGCGGTGATGGTGCAGAACGCACCGGACGGGACTTCCGGCTGGCGGTGCAAGGGCGCGGACCCCGCGTTCGTCTCCAACCCGGCCTGGGCGAAGGCGTCCGTCACGTACTGCCGGGCCACCGACGCAGGGGGCACCCCGCTGCCGCTCCAGTGCACGACGCTCACGAAGAAGACGGGCCTGCTCCGCAACCCCACCGTCGAGGTGAGCCTCACCCCCAACCTCGTCACCGACGGGTACGTGGTGGTCTCCGGCGGCTGTGACACGTCCCACTTCGGCAATGGCTCCGTGCACGCGGAGAACGTGGTCATCTCCCGGCCCACGCCCGGCGGTCAGGGCTGGTATTGCCAGGCGGCGGATCCGCCGAACCACGGGCAGGACGCCACGGTGGAGGCCTCGCTCGTCGCATGCCGCGTGGGCCCGACGGCCGTCACGCCGAAGCCCAACCTCCAGTGCACGGTGACGCAGGGCGCGCAGGGCACGGGGGCCTATCCGAAATCGTTCGCGAAGGGGACGGGCCGGACGTTGGGAGGCGGCTGCGAGCTGTCCTTCGCGGGCAATGGCTCTGTCCATGCGGAGTTCATGGTGCAGCAGGGGCC
The DNA here is from genome assembly GCF_003668965.1 of Corallococcus sp. AB030. Taxonomy (NCBI): domain Bacteria; kingdom Pseudomonadati; phylum Myxococcota; class Myxococcia; order Myxococcales; family Myxococcaceae; genus Corallococcus; species Corallococcus sp. AB030. The sequence continues at coordinate 6,887 of NZ_RAWQ01000269.1, read as the reverse complement.
GCAGGCGGATGGCTCGTGGGCCTGCCTCGCCGCGGATCCTCCGCTCATCTCCAACCCCGGAACCGCGAAGGCCAGCGTCGTGAGCTGCAACCTCACCACCACTCCCCTGCCGCCACCGGTCGTCGTTCCCGCGACGCGGAAGAACCCGGTCATCATCGTGGGCGGCACGGTGGCGAGTGAGATCCTGTACTGGATCCTGGCCGGGCGGCTCCGGGCGGACGGCTACTACGTGGAGATTTTCGAGCTACCCGGGGGCGGACTCATCGACATCCGCGAGGGCGCGCAGGTCCTCAAGAATCGCGTTTCGGAGGTGCTGCTGAAGACCGGCGCGGAGAAGGTCAACCTCATCGGGCACAGCCAGGGCGGCATCACGGCCCGGACCTACGTGCATGACTTCGGCTGGCGACTGGTGGACAACCTCATCAGCCTGGGCTCGCCCCACAAGGGCACCCACGTGGACCCGCTGCTGGCCGCGCTGCTGGTGGGGTGCACCAGCAAGCCCACGGACAGCCCCATCTGCACCCAACTGCGCGCGGGCCCCTTCCTGGAAGAGATCAACCAGCGGGTCCCGGACGACGGCATCGCCTACACGAACATCAACAACCTGAAGCAGTTCGATGTCTTCACGGACGGGCTAACCAACGGGCGCATGGACAACTGCGACCGCACGAACGCGCAAGGACAGGCGCTCAAGTGCAACGTGGTCGTCCAGGAGCAGTGCCCGGCAATCTTCGTGGAGCACATCGGCCTGGCGTCGAGCGGGGCCGTCTACAGTGGCATCCGTCAGGCGCTGGTGAAGCAGCCCATTCAATTCAACTGCGCCGAACTCTAGACACTCCCATGAGCCCGTGCCCTTGCGGCGTTCGCGCTCAGCGCGGGCCCATGGCTTCGCCCGTCCCGACGCCCAGTTCGGGGCAGGCCCCGGGAAGGACCTCATCCTTGACCGGACGGAACGTGCCCTTGTCGAGGACGAAGTCCCGCAGGACGCAGGCCTCGGTCCCGCTTTCAGAGCTGCCCATCCAGATGGCTCGCATCCATTGGCTGTCCGGGCGGAATGCCAATTGGAGCTGCCGGTAGTCCTCGCCACTGGCCGGCAGGGGCATGACGTGGCCGGTCTTCGCGTCGATCGCGAATCCGAAGATGCACTCGGTGCCACAGCCGCTGATCATCACCGCGTATCGGCCGCCAAACTTCACCCCTTTGGCGGCCGCCTGACGGAGGCGGGTGCGGTACATCTTCACCCCCGCGTCGCCTCCGGTCAGGTCAGGCGTCGCGAGCGGCCCGGTGTAGACCTGCGCGGGATGCGCTTGGAAGGCAGCGGGCGGAAGGACCGCGACCGGCGGCGCGGAGTCCCCTGCGTCCTCGGCAGCCGGCGGCGAAACCACCGCCGTCGCGGTGGGCCCAGGCGGCGGGGGTACGGACTTCTCACTGCACGCGGCCAATGCCAGCAGGACCGCGAGCCTCAGGACCTTCACTTTCGCTCCCCGTTCGTGCTCGCTCGCCATGGTTTCCCGGCGTCATCGGCCTACGGGCAATCCTCTACCCCGCTGTTTCGCGGTGCAAAGGTTCATTGCCCTCAGGGACCGCGTCGGACCAAGGTTGGCGAAAGGAAACCCATGACCCCTTCATCCTGTCGCTGGGCCTGTGTTCTTGGATTGCTGACGTTGGCCGCTTGTTCCGATGGGACACCGGATGGAGGCGACCCCGTGGATGGGGGACTCGTTTTCGACGGCGGCGGCAGCGGTGATGCGGGAAGCAGCGGCGATGGAGGAAGCCTCGGGGACAACGCCACGGTGGCCGGCGCGACAAGTCTGCCCTTTCCGACGCTGCACCACCTGACCGTGGAGTGGGCGTTCAGCGGAGATGCCAACGCCAATGGCGTGGTGACGGTCCGCTACCGGGCCTCGGGCACCAGCGCCTGGCGCGAAGCGCTGCCGCTGCGCCGCGTGGCCGCGGGCAGCAACGAAGGCTTCAGCTGGACGAGCCGCCATTCCGGCAGCGTGTTCGACCTCCAGCCGGGGACGACCTACGAGGTGGAGCTCACCCTCACGGACCCCGATGGCGGGTCGACCATGCGCACCACGACCGCCACCACCCGCCCGGTGCCGGTCCCCATGGCAGGCGCCCCCGTCAAGGCAGTGACACCCGGCACGTTCGCCAGCGTCGCCGCGAGCGCGCAGCCGGGGGACGTCCTCCAGTTGGGCGCGGGAACCTACGCTGGCTTTGATTGGTCCCGGAGCGGAACGGAAGGAAAGCCCATCGTGCTCCGGGGGACGGCCGGGGTGGTGATCAACGGCGCCATCAACCTCTTCGCCCAGTCCCACGTCCACCTGGAAGGACTCACCGTCAACGGCCGCATCCGCTTCAACGGCTCGAAGCACATCGTCATCCAGCGTTGCGCCATCAACGCCAGCAGCGCCCATGGAGGCGACGGCATCGTGACCTTCACCCGCGCGGAGAACGCATACATCGCGGACAACGTGGTGACGGGCCTGACGCAGTGGGCGGAGGCGTCGCTCGGCGCCAGTGGAGACAACCTGGGTGAAGGCATCGCCGTCAACGGCCCGGGGCACGTCATCCTGCACAACCGCGTGACGGGGTTCCGGGACGGCATCTCCCTCATGGAGGACGAAGAGGCCGTGGATCAGTTCAGCATCGACATCCTGAACAACGACCTGACCGGCAACGCGGATGACGGCATCGAGGCGGACTTCTGCTTCCACAACTGCCGCATCGTCCGCAACCGGCTGACGAACAACTTCATCGCGGTGTCGTCGCAGCCGGGGTTGGGCGGGCCCACGTACTTCGTCCGCAATGCCATCTACAACGCGGTGCACGTGGCCTTCAAACTCTACCGGGGCAGCACCGGTGACGTGCTCCTGCACAACACGGTGGTCAAGCACGGAGATGCGTTCGGCATCTACGCGGGCCGCCCGGTGGCGCACCTCTACGCGCGCAACAACCTCTTCCTGGGAGGGACCGGCGGCACGTTCAATGGCTACAGCAGTGGCACCGGCCGGGTGTTGCACGTGCCCGACCTGGAGGTCGCCAGTTCGAGCCTCGACTACGACGGTGTGGGTTCCACCACGGACACTGTCACGGGCCGCCTGGGCGCCACCCCGTTCACCAGCCTCCAGACCCTGCGGACCGGAACGAGCGAACAGCATGCCGTGCAGGTGGACCTCACGGCGTTCGCGACCCCGGTGGCGTATCCCGCCGCCCCGCTGACGCTCTACGCGAAGCCGGACCTGCGCATCCGGGCGGATTCGGCCGCGGCGAACGCGGGCCAGGCCCTGCCGAACATCAACGAGGGCTTCACCGGCCCGGCGCCAGACCTGGGCGCATTCGAGGCGGGAGCGGACCTGCCCGTCTACGGCCCGCGCTAGCACGTCAGCAGTGCCAACGCGGCGGTGGTCAACACGGTGACGCCGGTGCGCAGCGTGCGCTCTCGGTCCGGCAGGCATGTGTACAGGCAGGACTCCCAAAGCTTGCTCGCCATTGCCCCCACGGCGGACAGCAGCGGGTTGACCGTGCCTCTGCCTGGGTGCGCCAGCAGGAGTGCCCAACTCATGGGGCTGGCGACGCGAAACGGGCTTCTTAGTTTTGACCCAGGAGCGCGCTGGCCGTTGATGACCACGTGTAGATGACATGGCACTTGAACGCTACGCCGCCGCGGTCCTGGCGGATGGACCGATTGGCTACTGGCGCCTGGGAGAGGCACCTGGAGCGATGACGGCAGTCGATGCCTCGGGGCACGGCAACCATGGAGAATACTCCGCCGGTGGAATCACCCTTGGGTTGAGTGGCTTCAAGGGCGGGGACACGGCGGCGCTGAAGGAGATTGGCTTTCGCGTGCAGGTTGCCATTGGGATGCCTGGATTGAAGCCCGGTCCTGTCTCCGAGTTCGTCAGTGCCGGCCTCGGCCCGGATGAAGCGCTGGAGATCGACTGCTCGGACATCTTCAAAATCTCCGGGGTCGATGCCCGCTTTCTCAAGGGGTTTGTTGTGATTGAAGCCGAGGGCACCGAACTTGACGTGGTCGCCGTGTATTCGGCGGCGGGCCGGGACGGACCGATCACGACGATGCACACCGAGCGTGTCCCACCCCGACGTCGGGAAGAGAGGGTCGGCAAGGCCTGAGTGGATTTCGAGATCGACGATGGGGGCCTTGCCTCGGAACGCGGGCGCTCCAGGTTTGAGCTTGGACCATTGGAGGGACCCCATGAGCTACAAGATTCCAAGACTGGGCTGGTTGCCGGATCCGCTCGATCCCCGCGACCTGACGGTGCGGGCGCCAGAGGTGAAGCGCTCCCTGTCCGCGGTCATGCCCCGGCTGTCACCAAAGGGTGCGGTGGGGGCGGCGGCGGACGCTACGTCGGTGGGCCCGCTGCGGGTGGACCTGCGCAAGTGGTGCTCCGCGGTCGAGGACCAGGGACAGATTGGCTCCTGCACGGCGAACGCGGTGGTGGGCCTGTATGAGTACTTCCAGCGCCGGATGACAGGCGAGAACGTGGAGGCCTCGCGCTTCTTCCTCTACCGGGCGACCCGGCGGCTTCTGGGGTGGGACGGCCGGGGCGACACGGGGGCCTTCATCCGCAGCACGATTCGCGCGCTGCGCCTCTTCGGCGTGCCGCCAGAGGAATACTGGCCCTACAAGGAGAGCGACTTCGACCGCGAGCCGCAGGCCTTCCAGTATGCCTTCGCGCAGAACTTCCGGGCCATCCAGTACTTCCGCCTGGAAGAGAAAATCGGGCATTTGAAGAGCGCGCTGAACGCGGGGTTGCCGTTCGCCTTCGGCTTCACCTGCTTCAGCTCGATGTTCTCGCCGGAGGTGAAGACGAGCGGGATCATCCCGTACCCAGCACCGCAGGAGGCCGTGGAGGGAGGTCACGCCGTCCTCGCGGTGGGCTACAGCGACTCCCACGTGCTCTTCAAGAACAGCTGGAGCCCCAAATGGGGACTGGACGGCTACGGCTTCCTTCCGTGGACCTTCTTCGACCGGGAGCGCCCCCTGGCGACGGACTGCTGGGCCCTGCTGGATGCCGCCCTCATTCCTCCGGAGGAAGCGACCCGGGAGGACTTCGAGGAGGAGAAGCCGGGCAAGCGAAGGGCGCGTCCGAGCCGTGCGGAGCGGACGCCGCCGCTCATCCAGGTGGTCCGCGGGAATGATCCATTCACCGAGGTCCCCCTGCGCATCACGTCATCGGGCGTGGAGGCGGCGCATGACGCATTGCGGATGGGGCTTCGTTCGACTCGCGAGGAGGTCTCGGTGCGGCTGCGCCGAGTGAGCATCACCCCGTCCTTCGACTTCACGTTGCTGAGACAGGCGTCCGACGACCTCTACCTTGTCGGGCTCGCCTGGGACCTCTCGGGCCGGACTCCATCGCTCCTTGCCTCGGCCGCGGAGCCGACGAAGGGCGTCTTCCGTCAGGACGGAGCCGGCAGGGAGATCCGCTTCGGGGATGGCGGCCTCCAGGTATGGAAGGGAGCGCCTGTGATTGGCGCGCTCTACCTGAACCTCCTGCTCGTGGAGAGCAGCAAGGGGGCGGAGGATCTCTCCAAGACACTGCGCGACGTGGAGAGCATCGTGACGAAGAGCCGCCTGGGGACTGCCCTGGCCGAACAGGGCTCCGAGGTGGAGGCCGAGTCCCTCGTGCGGACGGAGGAAGCGGCGCGCCTGCTGATGGGCGAGGTGACGGCTGCGCTCGGAAGACAGGGACATGTCATCCCCTGCTTCAAGGGCGTATTCGGGGCGGACTCCTTCCTTCACGGACAGACAGATGTCTATGACCAGCTCGGCACGGTCGTCGAGTTGGAGCGGGCCCTCAAGGAAGAGCCCCGAAGCACCGCGAAGCCACGGCTCACGGCGCTTCAGCAGATGCAGATGGCACTCGTCGAGGAGCGCCAGCGCGGAAGCGGCAAGGTGACCGAGCCTCCGCGGGAGGACGTCCTCCCCCCGAAGACGGAGGAGGCGGCCCCCAAGCGTCCTCATGGGCCCAGAGCCTGACCCTTGTCACCCATGCCGGCGGCGTTGTTCGCGCTTCGCCGCCGCGCGATGAGCCCGTGGACGGTGGCCTGGAGCACCCAGCCCAGCGCGGCCAGTCCGGAGAGCAGTCCCACCGAGTCTCCGATTCGCGCGTAGAGCGTGGGCACCCGGCCCACCGGCAGTTCCGCGCGAAGCACGCGCTCCTCCGCCGTGAAGTGGTCCAGTTCGCCATACACGCGCCCGTAGCCGTCCACCGCCACAGACAGTCCCTGATTCACCTGCCGAACCATGCTGAAGCCCTGCTCCACCGCGCGGAACACCGCCTGCCGCGTGTGCAGTGGGCTGATGCCCTTCCAGTCGCTCGACGGCAGCAGGAGCAGTTCGAGCCCCCGCTCCGAGGCGTTGGCGAACACCGCCGGGAAGTCTCCGTCGAAGCAGATGGCGCCTCCCAGGACTCCCACGCCGGGAGCCTGGCTCACCGCCGGCTCCGCGCTGCCCGGGATGGAGTGCTCCGCCTCCCATCCCGGCACCGGCCGGGACTTCACATAGCGCCATGCCACCGCGCCATCCGGTCCCACCAGGATGAGCTCGTTGCGCAGCATCCGCTCCGCCTCGGGCGTCATGCTCGCCACCGACATGCCGAGCCACACGCCCCGCTCGCGAGCCAGCGCGCTCCCCCGTGCGATGAGCGCTTCCAGCTCCGAGGCCAGCACCACCGCGTTGCCCTCGGACCAGAGGAGGAGCTTCGCTCCCTTCACGGCCTCCTGCGCCGACAGTCGCAGCAGCTCCTCGTTCACCGCGCGCGAGGCATCGGCGAAGGCTCGCCAGTCCTCATCGGCGAAGGCCTCGCCCTTCATGAGCCGGGACAACCCCGCCTCGCGGCCCGTGGCCACATCCCCCG
>NZ_RAWQ01000268.1:0-11596 GCF_003668965.1 Corallococcus sp. AB030 | reverse complement strand
GGCTGGGGGTGCACCTGGTCATCGCGGCGGGCTGGGGCGTGGTGTACGCGCTGCTGGACGCGATGCTTCCGTTGGACGGGCGGGGGCGCTGGGAGTTCCAGGCGGCGGTGGGGATGCTCTTCGGCATCTTCGTGTGGCTGGTGGACTTCCAGCTGCTGGGGCGCGGCTACTTCCCCTGGTTCCTGAGCGTTCCGCAGTTCCTCCAGATTGTGTGGCACGCGGTGTTCCTGGGGCTGCCCATGGCCCTGCTCTTCACCGCGGCCGAGCGCCGGCGCGCGCCCGTGCCCGAGCCCACCCCCTGAGAGGGGCAGGATGGGCGTTTCATAGGGGACGTCCCGGGTCGGATGTGGGAGGCGGAAAAAACGCCAGAGGTAAGGTGACATGACCCGACCTTCAGGGTTATGCCCAGCGCCCGGTGCCATGGAGGCGCTTCGCACCCGGGACAAGGGCATGGACACGGAACTGGCGGGAATCCTCGGCGCGGCGGCACGGAACGTGCGGGTGAAGCTGGGTCTGACGCAGGCGGACGTGGCGGACCGCATCGGCATGGCGTCGGAGGTGTATGGCCGGCTGGAGCGTGGCCACATGCTGCCGAGCGTCCAGAACCTGCGCCGTCTGTGCGTCGTCCTGAACATCCCGCCGCATGACCTGCTGGGGTTGGGTGAGGAGTTCGCGGCGCCGCCGCCGAAGGAGAAGCCCCGGGTGCGGACGGAAGAGGACGTGCCGGAGATGCGGCGGCTGATGCGCAACCTGCGGAGGCTGACGCCGGTGCAGTTGAAGCTGATGAACCTGGTGGCGTCCGCGATGCAGCAGCAGAAGAAGAAGCCCTGAGGGGACGTGGCGTTAGACTGTGCCCACCATGGTTGAAGAGCTGGTGAGGAGACTGGACCTCAAGCCCCATCCCGAGGGCGGCTACTACCGGGAGACCTACCGCGCGGCGTTCCAGGTGCAGACGCTGCGGGGACGCAGGTCCGCGGGGACGGCCATCTACTATCTGTTGCAGCGGGGGGAGTTCTCCGCGTGGCACCGGGTGGTGGGCGCGGACGAGCTGTGGCTGTTCCACGACGGAGAGCCGCTGGCGTTGCACCTGGTGCACGAGGACGGCCGGGTGGAGTCCCCGGTGTTGGGCCGGGACGTGACGCAGGGCCATCAGCCGCAGGTGCTGGTGCCGGCGGGGGTGCTGCAGGCGGCGGAGTCGCTGGGCGCGTACACGCTGGTGGGCTGCACGGTGTCGCCGGGGTTCGAGTTCGCGGACTTCGAATTGCCGGAGGAGGAGGCGCTGGTGGCCCGCCACCCGGCGCACGAGGCGCTGCTGAGAAGGTTCTCGAAGGCCGGGCGGCGGTAAGGCTCAGGTGCCCCAGGGGCGAAGCGGGGTGAGCAGCCCCGCCGCCTGGAGGCGCGCCTGGACGTCGGCGGCGAGCGCGACGTGGGCGGGGTTGGAGACGGTGAACTTCTCCTGGGTGAGGGTGATGAGCGTGCCCCGGTCCGGGACGTGCTCCACCTGGACGGAGGAGGGCAGCGGGGGCACGGGGCCGCGGAAGTCGGCGAGGTAGGTGACCCAGCCGACGTAGGTGTCGGAAGAGGGCGCTGCCACGAGGTCCCGGTGCTGTTCAGAGGTCGCCAGGGCGAACTCGGGTTTCCATGCGAGCGCCATGGCACGCACCACGCGGGCCATGACGGGCGCGGTCAGCACCCGCTCCGCGACCGGGCCTCGGGCTGGCGGTTCCAGGACACACACCGAGTTCACATGAGGGGATGAGCTCCCGCAGAAGCCGTTGACTGCGGAGGTCTCATCCTCGTTCTCGCCCGCCCAGAGCCAGAAGTTGGAGCTGTCGAGAGACCGATTGCTCTTCCGGCCGAGGAGCTTCGTCAGGGTCGGTGCATCCGTCTGGACCTGAAGCTTGCGAGCCTCTTCGTACGAGTCCGCCGCTTCATGCCAGCGGTTCCATGAAGGCTCGAGCGGGCCGAGCTCCCGGAGGAAGGCTTCCAGGTGCCGGGCGCAGTCCTCCACCGGTTCGGGCCGGGCCAGCCAGTAGCAACCCGCGTAGTAGGTCTCGGTCATGGCTCGGACTCCTCAAGGGACGGGAGGCAATGGAGAGATGTGCACGACTTCAATCTTGAAACGGAGACGGCTGAAAGCCGCACGGAGGAAATCCGCGAAGGGTTGCTCCGCCACGATCCAGCGGATGCGCTTTCCTCCCGCCAATGCCAGCTGACGCCGGGCCTGAGCGCGAAGTCCATCGAACCCAGTGAAGAACTTCTTCATCTGCGCATCATTCTCAAGGAACTTCGCGTAGCCCTCGCCCTTGGCCTCCAGCAGCAAATCGTCGACCAGGTCGTAGCCGTCGAAGTCGACCTCTTCGTCTCCTACCTTGACCCGGTACGCGGACCCCTTCGGCGCTCCAGTCACCTGGGCCTGATAGTCGCGGGCTCGATTGGACATCGCCTCATTCACCTGCACCCACTTGCCTGGGCCTCCGCTGTTACTCGGAGGAGGCGGGCCCATCGTGGCCATGGCCACCGCCGTGGACGCGAGCGTCACCTCCACCACTCCGTCCACCACCGCCACCGCGCTCACGTCCAGCACGCGCGCCGGGTTGAAGCCCGCCTGTGTCGAGCCCAACCGCACCGCGTCCGGGAAGCGCGGCATCAGCGAGAGCGCGGATGACAACCCCACCGTCACGCCGTGACTCACCAGCATCGTCACCGCGAGCACGAAGACGCGCGCCACCTCCGGCCCCAGTGCCTGCGCGAAGACCTCCGCCGCCTCTTCCAATTCCTGGAACGTCTGCGCCCGGTCCGTCGCATCCTTCAACGCCCCGCACGCGCGAACCACAGCAAGGAACGACTGCACACCCACGTACGCCAGGAACACGGCGGCAATCACCGCCGCGGCCTTGGTGAACACAGGCTCCGGAGCCGCGGCCAACACCACCCAGGACGCAATCGCGCCCGACACCACGGACACGAAGAACTCCGGATTCAACGTGCCCTGCAACGCTTCACCGATGCTCGCGCGCAGAGGGTCCAGCGACATGCCCACCGCGAGCGTCAGCCGGTCCAACTCACTGAAGCCCGCGCCATCCTCCAGCAACGACAGACAGTCCCCCGGAGCTTCATGCGCACGGCACCACCTTCCGTACCCGTCCCGCAGCATGAACCCGAACCCCAGGTCCAGCTGCGCTCCCTTCTTCGCGACCGTGCGCACCACCCTCGGTGACCGCACCGTCAGCGGCACCTCCAATACCAATCGCGCCAGCGCCGCCTCGAAATCCCGAGCACTGACCGGCACGCGCCGGTCCCAAGTCTCCGGCGCATACGTCGTAGTCCCCCGTTTCGTGCGCAACCGCACCGTAGGCCCGCTGGCGCAGCCCGTGAGCAGCACGAACAACAACATCCACACGCTGGCCCTATGTGCACGCATGCCCAACAGCATGCGCCCCAAAGACAACGGGGCGGAAGGCCCGTGAGGACCCTCCGCCCCGAAGGGGCACCACCGTCAACGACAGACGGCTAGTTGTTCTTCACCGTGAAGCTGAAGCTCTGGATGACGAAGTTGTCCACCGCGTCCGTCATCCACACGTCCACCGTGTGCGTGCCATCCAGCAACTCATGCGTGTCCAGCGACGCGGTCCACGTGCCGTTCGACTGGAGCGTGCCGGCGCGGATGCCCGACCCGTCCCGCGTGAACGCCACGTTCTTGATGCCGCTCAGCGCATCCGTCACCCGCGCCGTCAGCGTCACCACGCCACCCACCGTACCGCCCGGAGCCGGCGTCACCAGCGTCGCCGTGGGCGCCTGCGTGTCGTAGCGCACCGTGCGCGTCACGCGCGTCGTGCGGCCCGCTTCGTTCGTCGCGTCGATGGTCAGCGTGTTCACACCCGACGCCAGCGTCACCGACGTCTGGATTTCACCGCCGCCGCGCGGCAGCTGGAACTGCTGGTTGCCAAGCTTCACCGTCGTCGCGGACACGGACGACACGCGAATCACATACGGCAGTGCATTGTTCGCGCGAGGCCCGAACGTGGCCCCGTCCGCCGTGTCCGTCGTCACCGTGGGCGAGCCGGAATCCACGAACACATGCACCACGGCCTCCGTCACGTTGCCCGCGGAGTCCGTGGCGCGCACCAGGATGCCCTGCTCGCCGAAGTTCGGCAGGCTCACCGGGTGCGTCACCGAACCGGTGCCGAACTCCAGCAGCGTGGTGTTCACCCACTGCGTCTCCACGCGCGTCGGCGTCTGCTCGTCAATCTGGCTGATGACATCCACCAACCCGCCCACCACCTGGCCAGACACCGGCGACTGGATGGTGATGACCGGCGCCACGCGATCCACCGTCAGGTTGATCTGCTTCGTCGTGACACCGCCCAGGTTGTCGCGGCCCGTGAGCTGGATGATGTTCGGCCCCTCCACCAGCTCCACCGGCACGTAGACCAGACCGCCGCTCAGCTCGGGGTTCACCACCACCGGGGTGCCGCCGTTCACGATGAAGGCCGCGTAGGTGATGACCGCGCCGTTGGTGGCCGGCTTCACGAAGCCCCACGCGTTCAGCGTCGTCTCGCGGAGGAACGCGGGCTGGTTGCCCATGATGACCTCCGGCGGCGTGTACGGATAGGCATTGATGTTCAGCGTCTGCGCCGCCGTGCTGCCCAGCAGGTTCGGGTTGGCCGGCTGCAACGTCACGCCGGAGTACACCGCGCGGTAGTCCTGCGCGCCCGTGGCGGTCCACGTGTCCGTCGCGATGCTCCACGGCAGGGAGAACACGCCGTCGCCGTCCGCGTCGTCATCCGCGCCAATCGCCACGCCCGCCACGAAGAAGGTCACCACGCCCTTCAGCGGCCCCGCCACCACGGCGTTGTTCGACGCGTTCCGCACCCGCGCGGACAGGAGCGTCGCCTGGCCAATGGTCACGCTCGCGTTCGCCGCCGGAGTGACGATGGTCGTCGTCGTCGCCACGCCCGTCACCGGAGGAGGCGGAGGCGTATACGTCCGCGCGCGGGCGGAAGCGGACACACCCGCCGCGCCACCCGAGGCCGCCGTCACCGTGACGTCCGCCAGGAGCGAGGGCAGCAGCTGCGGCGGTGCGCGCACCGTCAGCGTCACCGTCGTCTCCGCGCCGGACGCCAGGAACACCGTCGGCTTGTTCAGCGTGGCCGTCCAGCCGGGCAGGCCGCCCGCCGTGCTCATCGTGTACGTGTCCGCCTGGTAGCCGTGGTTCTTCACCTTGAACGTGTAGGTCGTCTCCTGCGCGGCCGGGTCGTAGATGGGGAACATCTTCGTGTCCTCGCCCACCACGGACACCTCCACGCTGAAGTCGCCGAAGCACGCCAGGCCCAGCGACGCGAACGTCGTCGGGATGTCCCGCGCCGCCGACCCCGGCTCCCAGCCACCGTCCGCCGCCTGCTTCGTCTTCAGCCATTCAATCGCGTTGAACAGGCGCGCGTTGCTCGCCGGCTCCTTGCCCGCGAGGCACAGCGAGTACACGGCGATGCCCGTGGCGAAGTCGTCGGACGCATCGCTCGGCAGGCGACCCCAGCCCTTGCCGCTCACGGCGGGCATCGCGATGAGCTGGTTCGCCAGCGTCTGGATGGTGGTGGTGTTCACGCCATTGGCGCCCGCCCCCGCGGCCTTCAGGCCCACGATGGCCCACGACTTCTGGAACGTGTACGGCATGCCGTCGTCGAAGACGCCCGTGGTGGCCGTGTTGATGTTGGCCCGCAGGTACGCGGCCGCCTTGTCGATGGCCGCCTGGTACTGCGCCGCCTTCGCCGGGTCCACGCGCTGCTTCGCCTGCGCCAGCGCCACGATGTATCGCGCGGTGATGGGCACGTTGCCGTGGTTCACCGGCGTGCCGCTGTGGTCCTCGTTCCACCGGCCGCTGGACTGCTGCATGCCCAGCGCCCAGTTGGCCGCCATCACCAGCGCGCTGCTGTACTGCGTGGACACGTACTGGTCGAAGCCCGCCAGGCCGAACGACGCCCAGCCCGTCTTGGAGTTCGGGTACGCGGACCCCTGATACAGCCAGTGTCCGGAAGGAAGCTGGTCCGTCTTGATGCGCGCCGTGATGGCGTCCAGGTTCTGCTGGAGCGTGCGCCCGTTGGTCGCCGTCTGCGCCATGTTGTAGCCATTGGCCTTGGCGCTCGACAGGCCGAACACCGCCGCGCCCTGGCGGTGGCACGCGATGCAGTTCTCGTGCGTGGTCCAGTTGGCCACGTCCGCGCTCAGGAACTGGATGGCCTTCTGCGTGGCCTCCGTGTTGGTGGCGGCGGCCGCCGGCAGGCTGAAGGCCGACAGCAACACCACCGCGAACGTGACGAGTCGCGCCGCCCAACGGGGCGACGAACGGGATACGGCTGATGACATGAGGGAACGTCCAGGGGCCTACGGGTGGGCACACCCGGACGCGAGGCTCAGGGCCCCCAGCGCACACCCCGGCCCGTCCACCCGCGCCTCACCTCCGCGCCCCGGTGATCCGAAACCCGCGTCCGGCTGGAAGAAGCACCCCGCGAAAGGCGTGCGGGGCTAGAATACTCAAGTTTGGCTGTAACTGTCCAGGGAGGGGCAAAGCGCCCAAGCCTTAGAAATCAAGGACATACGGCCAGTCGTGCGAGTCCCTCGGGACTCAGCCTTCCTGTGAACCGCGAGTGCGCTTCCACAGCTCGCGCAGCAGGATGATCCCGAACTGGGAGTCATTGAGGATGTACCGGCGCCACAGGCGCTTGGGCTCGTGGGTGAGGCGGTAGAGCCACTCGAAGCCGGCCTTGGCGATCCACTCGGGGGCGCGCTTGGCGGTGCCGGCGATGAAGTCGAACCCCGCGCCAATGCCGATGGCCACCGTGGGCCCCAGCTTCTGGGCCACCTGTGAAATCCAGACCTCCTGCTTCGGGCTGCCCAGCGCGACGAAGAGCAGGTGCGGGTCCTGCTCCCGGATGCGCGCGACGATGGGATCATTCTGCGCGTCACCCGCGTCCAGGTTCACCATGGGCGAGTCCCAGCCCACCACCTCGATGCCGGGGTACTCCGCCTGGAACTGCTTGCCCACCTTCTCCGCGACGCCGGGGCCCGCGCCCAAGAGGAAGATGCGCCACTTGCGCTCGGCGCCCATCTTCACCAGCGGGAGGATGAGGTCGGAGCCGGCGATGCGCTCCGGCAGGGACACGTCCAGCATGCGCGACGCCCAGACGATGGGCATGCCATCGACGACCGAAATGGTGGCCTTGGAGTACGCGTCGCGGAAGCGCGTGTTCGTCTCCGCGAGCACCACGTGGTCCACGTTGGCGGTGAAGACGTAGCCGCCCTGGTGCGCGTCCACCAACTCGCCAATGGCCGTGATGGCCTCCGGGAACGTGAGCTGGTCGATGGTGAGCTGGCCGATGTTCAGGCGCGGGCGAGGGGAAGCGGCGGCGGGGGCGTGTACGGTGGTCAAGGCGTCGTCTTCACTTCACCGTGAGGTCCAGCACGGTGATGGAGTAGGGGGGAAGGCGCTGCGACAGGGTCTGCTCGGCCTGCTTGCCGGTGGCCTGTTCGGTGAAACCGCCCGGCGCGCCCGAGTACCCCATGACGCGCACGGTGTTGAGCGAGCCGCAGCCCTTGAACTCCAGCTGCGCCTGGGCGGCCTGCTCGGGGTCGAAGTTGAGCAGCACGGCGGTGAGCTTCTTTCCGGACGCGTCGCGGGACGCGAAGAGGCTGGTGCCTTCCGCCGCGGTGGTGGACAGGCCGTTGTCCTGGAAGCGGCCGCCGCGCCCGTCGAAGTCGCGGTACGCGCGGAACGCCCAGAACGTGGGGCTGTTCTCCGCGGGGTACTGCCAGAAGAACGCGGACGTGAGCCCCTGCTGCCCGAAGCGGCCCAGGGCCTCCGCCTGCGCCAGGCCGCCGCTCATGTGCTTCATGGCGCCGAAGTTGTACTCGCCAATGGACACGCCCCGGCCGGGGTAGTTCTCCGAAATCCACTGCTTCACGCGGGGGATCAGCTGGATGGGCTCGGCGATCCAGGACTCGTCCTTGTAGGTCGGATCCCACAGCGCGCGGGTGGAGCGGATCCGCCGCGCGTTGGTGTCGGGGTCGGTGGCGCCCTCCAGGCCCAGGCCCACGTTGGTCTGCGGGTAGAAGTGCACGTCCACCACGTCCAGCAGGCGCACGCCGGTCTTCTTCTCGTGGTCGCGCAGCTCGCGCAGGTACCAGGGCAACAGGGGCACGTCGCCGTGCGCGCGGCGGTCCGTGTACGGCGGGCGGCCGGGAGCGAAGTCCGCGGCGGACCAGAAGTAGTTCGTCCAGCCCCACTCCGCGGGACCGGCGATGACCGCTTCTGGATCCGCCTTCCGCACGGCGGTGCCGTACTCGATGGTGCGCTTGAGCAGCTCGTCGTAGGTGAGCGGCTCAGGGTGCACGTCCCGGTGCGTGGAGCTCCAGAGGGCGGGCTCGTTGTCCAGGATGTACATGTTCACGCCGCGCTTGGCGGCCTTGAGCGACTTCACCCACTCGGAGATGAACTCCGGAGGGGCCTGCACGCTGGTCGTCGTGGGAGCGCCGGGGACCAGGGGCGTGCCGTCGCGGCGCACGCCGTTGCCGCCCGCGGGGTCGGTGTCGTCCTGGGCCTGCTGCGGGCCGAACGAGGACACCGGGAAGCCCACGGCGGACGTGTCCTTGGCCACCCAGCCGATGAGCGGCAGCGTGAGCGCGGACTGGACGTTGTTCTTCCGGTTGGACTCCAGGAAGTCATCCGCGCCGAAGCCCAGCTGCACGTTGCGGAAGTACCAGTCGTTGCCGGTGTTCCACGCGCGGCCCAGCTTCCAGTTGTAGCGGGACGTGGGGTTGCCGCCCCAGCGGCGGATGGTGGCGCCCAGCTTCCACTGGTGCGTGTCCGTCGTCTCCTTGTTGCCGTCCAGCGCGATGCCGTAGATGAGCGGGTTGATGGGCTTGGACGGCGCGGAGCAGTCGATGATCATCTTCGACTCGCGGCCGTCGCCCCGGCCCATGCGTCCACCGCCAGCGGCCCGAGCAGCGGCCACGTCCGGCGACAGCGGCACCAGGGCCACCTTGTCGAAGAGCACCCAGTCCCGGCCTACCTCCTTCGACGCGCGCAGCACCAGGCGGTCGAAGGGCTGACTGCGCGGGTTGAGGATCTCCATGGGCACGACGACCTCCGCCCACTCGCGGTCCTTCTTGACGATGAACTCCGGGCTGATCCGCACGTGCGGGAACGTCGCGGCGCCAGGGGCATCCAGGCGCACGTCCAGGAACTCGCCGTAGGACTCCGGGGCGGTGAAGCGGAAGCTCAGCGCGCCATACGCGCCCGGGAGCTTGGGCCGGTAGAGGATCCACCCGCCGTAGTTGAACATCCGCAGTCGCGCGGGCGCGCCCTTCGGAAGTTCGCGAGGCGCCCAGCCGATGTCCTTCCATCCGGCCTGGATGCCCCCGTCGTACACGGCCACCGTGTCCGTGGCGGCGGGCTGCGCGGCGGGCGCCGCGTCCCCAGCAGCAGCAGCACCCTTCGTCGAGCCCTGCTGCGCCATGGCCACGCCCGCGCCGCCGCCCAGCACCGCGCAGGTGAGGATGACGGTCCGCTTCCACCGTCCGTGCTTCGTCTCTGCCATGACCTTCCTCAACGCATCCCCCGGAACGAACCCGGTACAGCGGATCAACGAACGACGGCGCGACGGTTACAGCGGGACCTCGTCCAGGTCCTTGCGCGGGAAGATGCGCGCGGGGATGCCCACCGCCACGCTGTCCGGCGGCACGTCCTGGAGCACCACGGCGTTCGCGCCAATGCGCGAGCGAGCGCCAATGCGCACGGGGCCGAGGATGCGGGCGCCCGCGCCAATCCAGACGTCGTCCTCGATGGTGGGGTAGCCGTTGTCCTTGGCGGTGCCCACGGTGTTGTTGCCGTAGAAGCGCACGCGGTCGCCGATGCGCGCGTCCCCGCCGATGACGACGCCCAGGCTGTGCACGAAGTACACGCCCTTGCCCAGCGTCACGTCCTTGCCGATTTCGATGCCCATCACCGCCGTCTGGGCCACGCGCAGCACGTGGTTCACCAGCGGGATGTGGAAGGCCAGCGCCGCCTCCCGCGCGCGGTTGAGCGCGGTGATGCGGTACGAGTCGCTGGTCAGCACCACCTTGGCGATGGACTTCGCGTCCGTCGTACCGGTGGCCGCCTTGGCCATCTCCAACGCGTCCGAGATGAGGGCTCCGAACATGGCTTTCATCCTTGGGGATTTCCCCGGCCCTGCAGGTAGCGAGCGAGGCCCTTGGCGACGCCCACCCAGCCGCCGGCCTCCGTGCGGGCCCCGCGCAGGTACTCCATGCCGTACGCCACGGAGGTGCCCGCGTACGCGGCGCCCGTGAGCCCCAGCTTGTCCGCCACGCTGGAGGCCTTCACCACGGCCTCGGTCAGCCGGCGCGACGCCTCTGGGGCCACCACCGCGGAGGCGAGCAGCGGGCGCGAGAGCAGGTTCGTCTCGAAGAAGAGGCGCCAGGGGTTCACGCCCTTCACGTCCGGGTGCTTCACGGAGACGTGGGTGTCGAACATGCCGTAGCGGTGGGCGCGGCGGATCCACTTCTCGAAGCTGACGTGGTCGCTGCCGTGCAGCACGTACGCATCCGGCGCGAAGAGGAACGCGCAGCCAGCCTTCTCCAGGCGCACGCCCAGCTCCACGTCCTCGGACTGGCCCAGCGTCTTGTCGAAGCCGCCCACGCCCACGTAGTCCGCGCGGGGGAAGGACACGTTGCCGGTGTACAGGTGGTTGCCGCGCGCCTTCACTCCGGGGACGGAGAGCTCCTCCGCCATGCGGTTGTTGAGGTGCGCGTACCAGCGCTCGAAGAGGGGCATCTCCCCGATTTCGGGATCCGGCCGGATGCGGCCCAGCACCACGTTGCGCGAGCCCTGCGGATGGTGGGCCAGGTGGCGCGCCAGGAAGTCGGAGGCCACCTGCATGTCGTCATCCGTGACGAGCACCGTGGCGCCCCGAGCGGCCAGCACGCCCCGGTGCCGAGCGGCGGCGGCGCCCGCGTTCTGCTGCACCTCCACGCGCAGGGTGTAGGGCAGCTTGAGCTCGGAGAGCGGGCCCTTCACGTCGGAGGCGGAGCCGTCGTCCACCACCACCACCTCGAACTCCTCGGGCGGCAGCGTCTGGCCGGCCAGCTGCTGGAGCAGACGGGTGATGAGGGGCAGCCGGTTGTACGTGGCGATGACGACGCTGAGCCGGGGGGCCGGGACAGCGGGGGAGTCGGAAGGGCTCATGGCTTCTTCTTCTTGGCGGCGTCAGCGGCGGCGCGCTTCTGCTTCTTGGTCGGACGCGGGAAGGTGACGCTGCCGGCGAAGCGGTCCTCGCCCACCAGGGCGAGGGTCTTCTGCGCGGAGCCGAAGTCCGTCTCGCCCAGGGTGACGACCAGCAGGGCGGTGTCCGCGGCCAGGGCCAGCGGGAGGCTCGCCGGGTGGGTGATGAGCGAGTCGATGACCACGATCACGCGCTCGCCCTGCTCCACGCGGCGGCGCACCTCCTGGACCATGCGCGGGGCGCCGGCGGGCTCGATGCCGGTGGCGTCCACCAGGCGCAGGGGAGGTTCCGGGTAGGGCGCACCGGCCTCCATCAGGGCC
>NZ_RAWQ01000267.1:0-11644 GCF_003668965.1 Corallococcus sp. AB030 | reverse complement strand
GCCGTGGAGCACTACCGGCGCTACCTGCAGTTGCGGCCGCGAGGGACCGGCGCGGCGGAGGCCCGGCAGTACCTCAAGTCCCGGTCGGGTCGGTAGCGGCGCCGCGATGTTCCTCGTCCTGTCGAAGCTGTTGGACCTGCTGCTGTCCCCGCTCACCTGGGCGCTGTTGTTCGGCGTGGCGGGGCTGCTGCTGCGCCGGTGGAAGCGCCTGTCGCTGGCGTCCCAGCTCGCGGCGTTGGCCGTGCTGTACGTGTTCTCCATCGAGCCGACGGTGGCGCTGCTGACGCGCGCGACGGAGGCGGACGCGGTGAGCACGTACCGGCCGGACACCGTCTACGACGCGGTCATCCTGCTGGGCGGAGGGCTGGACGCGGCGGCCACGGAGCGCTCGGGGCAGCCGGAGTACAACGCCGCGCCGGAGCGGATGATGCGCACCTTCGAGCTGCTGCACGACGGCAGGGCCCGGCAGGTGTTGATTACCGCTGGCAACCTGGACGCGAGGCCGGAGGCGGTGGTGGAGGCGGACGTGCTGGCCGCGCAGCTGGAGCACTGGGGCATCGCGCCCGAGCGCATCGTGAAGGAAGGGCGCAGCCGCAACACCCGCGAGAACGCGCTGGAGTCGGAGCCGCTGGTGCGAGCCCACGGCTGGAAGTCACTGCTCCTGGTGACGAGCGCCGCGCACCTGCCCCGAGCGGCCGGCTGCTTCGCGGCGGTGGGGCTGAAGGCGGACACCCTCGCGGTGGACCTCCGCTCCTCGACGATTCCCCCGGCGAAGCTGAGCTGGCTGCCACGCTCGGGAGCGCTCAACCAGAGCACGGACATGCTGCGTGAGCTGGCGGGGCGGGTGGTCTACCGGGCGCGAGGCTGGACCGCGCCCTGGCGGTAGGCGCTACTTCATCGACGGAGGCGCGTGCAGTCCGCCCTTGGGCACGCCGAGGACGGTGATGCGGCCCTGGGGCTTCGCGCGGGGCGCGGGCTTGCCGGTGCGGAACGCGGTGCTGAGCGCGTCCCAGGGCGACGTGTGCTCCGGGCTCGGGGGCAGGACAGGCAGGTCCTTGAACATCGCGTAGCCGTCGTTGCCCTGTGCCACGAAGCTGAAGGTGGCCAGCCGGTACTTCGCCGCGTCGTCCAGCGGCTTGCCCTTCACGTCCACCTTCGTCACCCGCGAGCCTGGCGCCTTGCGCAAGTCATAGGTGAAGCGCAGGCCGGACACCTGCGGGTAGCGACCGGGCGGCTTGCCATCCACGCTGCTCAGGCTGACGCCGTTCTCCAGCGCCGCGCGCAGCGTCGCCCCCGTCACCTCCAGGACGACCAGCTCGTTGCGGTAGGGCATGAGCGAGTACATCTCGCGCCGGGTCATCTTCCCCGCGGGCAGCACCCGGTCCGCGCGGATGGCGCCCCCGTTCACGAGCGCCACGTCCGCGCCCGTCGCCTCGCGGAACGCATCCGCCAGGAACGAGCCCAGGTTCGTCTCCCCCAGCCGGTTCGGCGCACTGCGCGCATCCAGCGCCACCGGCGAGCGGCCAATGCGCTCCGCCAGCGTGGCCATCAGCGGCGCGTAGGGCTTCATCTGCTCGTTGAACGCCGCGTCGTCCGGAGTCTTCGAGGTGATGGGAATCACCTTCCACGCCAGCTTCTTCACCGCGCCCGTCTTCGCGTCCAGGTCCAGCGTGACGCGGCCCAGGTCGATGGCGTCCTCGTCCAGCTTGAAGATGGGCGTGCCCGCGACGGTCTCCTCCACGCGGTCGTGGTCATGCCCGCCGATGATGAGGTCCACGCGCACGCACTTCGCCAGCTCGCGGTCCTGCTCCACCGCCAGGTGCGTGAGCCCCAGCACGAACTGCGCGCCCGCGGCCCGCAGCTCCTCCACGGAGCGCTTCGCGGCCTCGCAGTACGGCGTGATGCGCGTGTCCTTGCCCGGCTTGGACGAGGTCTGCGTCTCCGGCAGCACCACGCCGAAGATGCCCACCTTCACGCCGCCCACGTCGCGCAGGTCCCACGCCTTGAGCCCGTCGAACACCTTCCCCGACTTCACGCTCATCACGTTGGCGCCCAGCCACGGGAAGCGCGACTGCTGGAGGCGCGCGCGAAGCACGTCGTCCCCGAAGTCGAACTCGTGGTTGCCCACCGTGGAGTAGTCCAGACCGAGCGCGTTCCACGCGTCGATCATCTGCTTGCCCTTGAGCGCCTCGCCCGCCACCTCCGCGGACGACTCCACCGAAGGCGAAATCGTGTCACCCGCCAGCAGCGTGAGGACGTGCGGCGACTCCTTCAGCGCCTGCTGCTTGAGCGTGGCCACGCGCGACAGGCCGCCCCGGTTCTGGGCGGTGGGCTGGAACTGATAGACGTCGTTGAGGTGGAGGATCGTGAGGCGGACGGTGTCGGCGGGAGGCGTCGGCTCCGCGGCCCCGGCGGCCCCGGTGGAAAGAATGGCCAGCACCCATGCGAGCGGCAGCAGCACCGCCCAGGTGCTCACGGTCTTCTTCATCATCGGACAGTCGTTCTCTTGCGGGGGCACAGGGGGAGCGCCAACCCGTCTCGGCGTAGCGCACTCGGCACGTGAAGGCGAGCGGACCGGATATGGCGCAACGCGCAAGCCCTTCTTCCCGGAGGATGAAGGGCATCCGGCCCACCATGCGCTCCGTCCTCAGACGGTGTAGCGCCGGCCCTGCACCAGCGGCTCGATGACGCTGCCGCTCGTGTCGAACAGGTCCGGATAGTGGATGAGGCGCATCTTCGCGCGAGTGGCCTCCGGCAGCGCCGCCAGCTTCTCGTAGGGCGTGTGCACGCCGTAGTTCGTCTCGTGGATGACCAGGTCCGCCTCGGACAGCCAGGAGATGAGCCCCTCGTCGAACGCGGTGTCCGCGCTGTAGCCCAGGCACCGGCCCCCGGCGCGGATGCGGAACGCGGTGGTGGGCACGTGGTGGTAGGTGAAGCGGCACTCGATTTCGAACGGGCCGTGGCGCACCGAGCGCTCCAGGTGCAGCGGCGTGTGCGTGAAGTAGTCCTCGAAGTGCTTGTGGCTGGGCCCCGCGCCCTGCTGCTCGATGAGGCACTCCATGCCCGCGGCCAGGTGGCCCTCCCAGAGGCGGCGCGTGACGCTCGGGTGCGCGAGCAGCTCCATCTTCCGCTGCAGCACGAAGAAGGAGAAGTAGCCCAGGCCCTCCAGGCCGGAGGCGTGGTCCGCGTGCAGGTGCGTGAGGGCCACGGCGCTGACGCGCTCCACGTCCAGGTGCACGCCGGAGGACTCGGACGCCTCGCGCATCATCTTGCGGATGGGGTGCGGACAGTCGAGCAGCAGCACCTGGTCCTCCGCCTCCAGCGCCAGGCACGACGAGTAGTAGAGCGCGGAGAAGGCATCACCAACGCCCAGGGGAATGAAGGACAGGCTCATGGATGGCTCCGGAGGGAAGGGGACAGCCGCTCGCGCAGCTTCGCGGCGACGGCGGGAGGGCAGAAGGCGGACACGTCCTCGCCGCGCGTGAGGCGCTCCTTGAGGGCGCTGCTGGACACCTCCGCCAGGTGCGCCTCCGCGGGCAGGAAGAGGGTGGACAGCTCCGGCGCGAGCGCGCGGTTCATCTGCGCCAGCTCCGTCTCGAACTGCGCATCGGTGGCGCCGCGCACGCCGCGCAACAGGACGCTCGCGCCAATCTCCCGCGCCAGCTCCACGATGAGCCCTTCGGTGAAGGTGACGGAGACGTTGGGGTGCCGGGCCACGGCCTCCCGGATGAGCGCCATGCGCTCCTCGGCGGTGAGCAGCGTGTGCTTGTTCGGGTTGACCGCGACCACCACGACGACATGGCTGAAGAGGCGCGCCGCCTGTCGCACCACCGACAGGTGTCCCGCCGTCACGGGGTCGAAGCTGCCTGCGTAGATGGCGATGGTCATCACGACACCTCACGGTCCGGAGAAGAAGAAGTCGCCGCGTCCAACAGCCCCGCGGCCATGCGCTTCACGGTGCCCGCCGCGGAGCCCGGAGGCACGAGCCCGGGCGCGCTCGCGGACAGCACGAAGTACCCCTGGATGGCGGCGAAGAGCCCCGCGGCCAGCGGACGCGCGCGGCGCTTGCCCACCACCGCCGCGACCAGCGCCTCCAACTGCTCCAGGTCCGCGCGCACCACCTCTTCGTAGGCGACGCGCACCTCCGGCTGCCGGATGGCCTCCGCGCTGATGGTGACCCAGCCCGCCACCGCCGCCACGTCCGCGTCCGGCCCGGTGGCGAGGAACGCGTCCACGAACGCCTCCACCCGACCGTGTGCATCGTCCGCGGCGAGCTTCGTCGCCCGCGTGGCGAAGCGCTGCCGGGCGCGAGCGGCCAACGAGCGCACCAGGGTCAGGAGGATCTCCTGCTTGTCCTCGAAGTGGTAGTGCACCAGCCCCGCGCTCAGCCCCGCCGCACGGGCGATCTCCGCCACGGACGCGCCCTCGTAGCCGCGCTCGGCCATGGCCTTGAGCAGTCCAGCGACGATCTGTTCCCGGCGCGCTTCGGTATTGGAGGGACGAGGCATGGCGCGATTTGGTTTCTAAGTTGTTTGACCAACTTATAAACAGGGCCAGCGTGGGCGTCAACCGGACGTGGGGTCCGGTGACGCCAGGCGGAAGGCTAGAAGCGGAGGACGGACGTCACCTTGTCCGGCCCCAGCCGCTTCGGACCCTCGAGGAAGTCGAGCGTGATGAGGAAGCTGTAGCCGACAATCTGCCCGCCCAGCCGTCCGATGAGCCGGCCCGTGGCGTCGGCGGTGCCGCCGGTGGCGAGCACGTCATCCACCACGAGGATGCGCTCGTCCTTGAGGATGGCGTCCTCGTGCATCTCCACGCCGTCCGCGCCGTACTCCAGCGAGTAGCGCTCCACGATGCGCTTGTGCGGGAGCTTGCCGGGCTTGCGCGCGGGCACGAAGCCCGCCTCCAGCGCCAGCGCGATGGGGGCACCCAGCAGGAAGCCGCGCGACTCCACGCCCACCACCTTGGTGATGTGCTGGCCCCGGAAGGGGGCGGACATGGCGGTGACCACCCGGCCGAAGAGGCGCGGGTCCGCCAGCATGGGGGTGATGTCCTTGAAGACGATGCCGGGCTTGGGGAAGTCCGGCACATCTCTCAGGACGGCCTGGAGGTCGGAGGCGAGCGTGGGGTCGAGGGACATGGGGTGGGGCTCCGAAAGGAGGACGGCGGCGTTTCAGCCCGGTGGATGACACCCGGGGTGGACCTGGGACCCAGGGTACCCGGCCCGGGTGACAGCCAGCCTGGCGGGCCCCCGGACGCAGAGTCCCAGGGCCAACGGCCGGAGGATGGGCGGACTGGGACGGGACCGGGGCATGGCGGACGTTGATGATCTCACAGCTTCGCGCCGCCCGGCCGCATCGGCTGGCGGACGCCGTATTTTTTCCCGCGCGCGGGGATCCCCTCACTGTGTTAAGCGAGGCGGTTCCCCCCGACCAAGGAGTCTGGGGCCCTTGCAAGCCGTGCAAACCACCGCTGACACCCGAGACCCTCTCTCCCCCCAGGACGGAATCTGGCTCCGCGCCCTCAAGGCCGAGGTCGAGCCCGTCACGTTCAAGAAAGGCCGCGAGGTGGCCGAAGGCCGCCGCGTCTTCGGCCTCACGCGTGAACCCGAACGCATCCGCGCGCAGGTCGCGGGTCCGTCCGGCGAGCGCTACGACGTGGCCCTGATTCCCGGAGAGGGAAAAGTCGTTTCCTCCTGCACCTGCCCGGTGTGGAACACCACGGGCCCGCATTGCGAGCACGTGGTCGCCGTGGCACTCATCTACGCGGCCCGCTTCCGGCCACCGCCGCCACCGCAGAAAGCCGCGGCGCCTCCTCCGCCGCCCGAACCCGAGGACATGGGGCCGGACGACGAGGAGGAGATTCCCGGAGGCGGAGCGCCGGGGATGGAAGGCGTCAGCCTGCCCGCGCTCGCCAAGGTGGAGAGCTGGCTGGGCCTGTCCTCACTGCCCGACTACGAGTTCCTCTACCGGCTCACCCCCGCGAGCACGGGGGCGGGCGGCTCCAACAACCGCCACTGGGTCGTGGACGTGCGCCGTCAGGACGCGCAGACCAAGGGCCCCGTGCACGTGAAGCGTCTGCTCCAGGCGGGCAGCCGCATCGCGCCCCCGGACGAGCGCATCTTCATGGTGCTGTCGCGCCATGAGCACCGCTACGACTCGCGCATCGTCCTCTCGGACGAGGACCTGTGCGAGGTGCTGGAGCTGTTGCGCCAGCGCCGGGTCATCTACCGGGGCACGCCGCTCGTCTACATGGAGCAGCCCGTGCGGCCGCAAATCCATCTGGAGTCGCGTCCAGACGGTGCCACCGCGCAGATTGAGCTGCTGTTCCCGGACGGCGTGGGCTACCCGCTCAAGGACGTCATCGTGCTCGCGGGCCGGCGCACGTACGTCATCCAGGCGCAGAACCTCCACGCCGTGGAGCCGGACTTCCCGCCGCGCTTGCTGCGCAAGTGGCTGCTGGAACCGACCATGGCCTTCCCGTCCGGGCAACTGGACCGGGTCCTGACGTTCTTCGCCGCGCACCTGCCGCGCTTCCGCATGTCGTTGAAGGCGGACGACATCGAAGTGGACGAGTCGGTGGAGCCGCGCTTCGTCGTCACACTGGAAGGCGCCGCCGAGCGCGTGAAGGTGCAGCTGGCCGCGAGATACGGCCAGACGACGGTGGCGGTGTCCCCCACGGCCACGCACCTGGGCTACGCCAGCGGCGTGGGCGAGGACTCGCGCAAGCTGTACCGCCGCCGCGACGAGGTGGAGCGCGCCGCGGGCAAGGTGCTGCTCGACCAGGGGCTGCGCTTTGATCAGGCCTCGCAGGCGTTCGACGCGACGGGCGACGTGGCCCTGGAGTTCTGGGCGCGGGGCCTGGCGGGCCTGCCTGAGGAGTGGGAGCGCTACGGCGTGCAGGCGCCCAAGGTGCGGCTGCGCCCGAAGCTCAAGCCGCGCATCCGCGTGGGCATGAGCGGCGTGCAGTGGTTCGACCTGGACGCGGAGTTCGTCACCGACGACCAGGCCGTGGACCTGGGCGCCGTGCGCATGTGGCTGGACTCCGGCCGCAAGTTCGTGCCGCTGAAGGACGGCTCCTTCGCGGAGGCGGACGTCGCGGAGATCAAGCGCGTGGCGGACCTCCTGGAGGAGGCCGGCGCCATGCCGGGCCGCACGCGCACCCGGCTGCCGCTGCACCAGGCGGTGGCCCTGGACCTGCTCGCGGACCTGAGCGAGTTCACCGAGGTGGAGGCCAAGGCCCGTCAGGCCATGCTCGCGCTGCGCGAGTCCGCCGGCGTGCCGAAGGTGGCCGTGCCGGAAGGACTCCAGGCCACGCTGCGCCACTACCAGGAGGCGGGCCTGTCCTGGCTCTGGTTCCTCCGGCGCCACGGGCTGTCCGGCATCCTCGCGGACGACATGGGTCTGGGAAAGACCATCCAGTCCCTGAGCCTGATGCAGAAGGTGGCCAACGACGAGGGCCGCAAGCCGTCCCTGGTGGTCGCGCCCACGAGCGTGCTCGCCAACTGGGAGCGCGAGGCGGAGCGCTTCACGCCGGGCCTCAAGGCCATGGTGTGGCACGGGCAGGACCGCCGCGAGCGCGCGGAGGACCTGAAGGACATGGACCTGGTGCTCACGTCGTACGCGCTGGTGCGCCGCGACCTGGAGCAGCTGTCCCAGGTGGGCTTCCGCTACGTCATCCTGGACGAGGCGCAGAACATCAAGAACGCGGACAGCGCCACCGCGCAGGCGTGCAAGTCGCTGCCCAGCGAGACGCGCCTGGCGCTCACCGGTACGCCGCTGGAGAACCGCCTGTCGGAGCTCTGGAGCATCTTCGACTTCCTGATGCCCGGCTTCCTGGGCAGCGCGGAAGGCTTCAGCGACCGCTACGAGCAGCCCATCCAGGTGGCCAACGACGCCACCGCGAAGGACCGGCTGCGCCGCCGCATCCAGCCCTTCATCATGCGCCGCCTCAAGACGGAGGTGGCCAAGGACCTGCCGCCGAAGACGGAGAGCGTCGCGTGGTGCGAGATGGAGCCCGGCCAGGCCGCGCTCTACCGCGAGGTGCTGGAGGAGAGCCGCCGCAAGGTGAACGAGTCCATCGAGAAGGTGGGCTTCAAGAGGAGCCGCGTCTCCATCCTCGCCGCGCTGATGCGCCTGCGTCAGGTCTGCTGCGATCCGCGTCTGCTCAAGATGCCGCCCGGCACGCTCTTGCCGTCCAGCGCGAAGCTCGAGCGCTTCATGGAACTGGTGGCGGACCTGGTGGCGGAAGGCCACCGCGCGCTCGTCTTCAGCCAGTTCACGGAGATGCTGGAGCTGCTCAAGCAGGAGGCGGACAAGAAGGGCCTGCGCTACCTCTACCTGGACGGCCGCACCAAGGACCGCATGGGCAAGGTGGACGAGTACAACCGCCCTGACGGCCCGCCGCTCTTCTTCATCAGCCTCAAGGCGGGCGGCACCGGCTTGAACCTCACCGCCGCGGACTACGTCATCCACTTCGACCCGTGGTGGAACCCCGCGGTGGAAGACCAGGCCACGGACCGTACGCACCGCATCGGCCAGACGCGCGCGGTCATCAGCTACAAGCTCATTACGCGCGGCACGGTGGAGGAGAAGATTCTCAGCCTCCAGCGCCGCAAGCGCGAACTCGCCGCCGGCGTGCTGGGCACGGACGGGGACGACATGGGCCGCACGCTCACCGAACAGGACATCCAGGAGCTGTTCACCGAAATCTGATGCGACTCGGGGAGTGGGAGATGGTTGTGGCGCCAACATGCCACGCCCTCCCACTCGCCCTCCCGCCATCCACCCGACCCGAACACCTGTGCAGTGTCATCAAGACCTGCTAGGGTGTTCAGGTGTTGGGGCGTCGTACGGATCGCGGAGGGCGCGAGTGCTGCTGGGTCTTCGGATTTCGAACGTAGCGGTGATTGAGGAGGTGGAGGTCGCGTTTGGCGCGGGCCTCACCGTCCTCACGGGTGAGACGGGTGCCGGCAAGTCCATTCTGGTGGACGCGCTGGGCCTTCTGCTCGGGGGCAGGGCGGATGCGGACGTCATCCGTGCGGGCTGCGAGGACGCGGCGGTGGAGGGCGTATTCGCCCGGACACCGGTGCTGGCCGCGCGCCTGGAGGAACTGGGCCTCCCGGACCTGGGAGAGGAGGTGCTCGTGCGCCGCGTGCTCGGGCGCACCGGGCGCGGAAAGGTCTACGTCAACGGCGCGCTGGTGACGCTGGGCGTGCTGGGGAAGCTCACCCGGGGCGCGGTGGACATCGCCGGCCAGCATGAGCACGTGAGCCTCTTCGACTCCGGGCTGCACCGGGTGCTGCTCGACAAGTACGGTCGCCTGGAGGAAGCGCTGGCCGCGTACGGCCGCGAGTGGGCGAACCTGCGGGAAGTGGATGGCCGCATGGACGCGCTGGGCGGAGACGACGCCAAGGTGCGCGAGCGCGCGGAGTTCCTTCGCTTCCAACTGGACGAAATCACGCGCCTGGACCCGGAAACCGGCGAGGACGTGAAGCTGGACGCGGAGCGCCGGCGGCTGGGCAGCGCCCAGAAGCTCAAGCGTCAGGGCGCGGAGGCCGAGCTGCTGGTGTCGGGCGAGGCGCCGTCCGCGGTGGAGATTGTCGGGCGCGCGCTGGGGCTCGTGCACGAGGGCGTCAAGTGCGACGCGACGCTCGCGCCGGTGGCGCAATCGCTCAGCACGGCGCTGTCGGAGCTGGAGGAGGCCGCGCGCCTGCTCAACCGCTATGTGGAGGGGCTGGAGTCCGACCCCGGGCGGCTGGGCGAGGTGGAGGAGCGGCTGGACGCGCTCAAGCGGCTGTGCCGCAAGCACGGCGCGACGCTGGACGGCGTCCTCAAGAAGCGCGGAGAGCTGGAGACGGAGCTGGGCACGCTGGAGAACCGGCGCGAAATCCTGGAGGAGCTGAACCAGGAGCGCAAACGCGTGGAGGAGCGGGCGCGCAAGGCGGCGCTGACGCTGTCCCGCGCGCGCAAGGCCTCCGCCGGGGCCTTCTCCCAGCAGGTGCGCGAGGGCCTGGGCGGACTGGCCATGGGCAAGGCCGCCTTCGAGGTGCGCGTCACCGCCGGGGAGTCGCTGCGTCCGGACGGCATGGATGAAGTGGAGTTCTTCTTCAGCGCCAACCCGGGTGAGCCGGCGCGGCCCCTGGCCAAGGTGGCCTCGGGTGGTGAGGCGAGCCGGCTGCTGCTCGCGCTCAAACGTGCACTGGCGGACAGTGACGCGTGCGGCTGCTACATCCTGGATGAAGCGGACGCGGGCGTCAGCGGCGCCATCGCGGACGTGGTGGGCCGGATGATTCGCGAGGTCAGCTCCCACCGTCAGGTGCTGTGCATCACGCACCTTCCCCAGGTGGCGGCCTACGCGGACGCGCACCTGCTCATCCGCAAGAGCGTGAAGGGCGAGCGCACCGTGTCCCAGGTGCTTTCGCTCTCGGCCGGCGCCGAGCGCACCCAGGAACTGGCGCGCATGATGTCGGGCGTGGAGGTGACTCGCGAGGCGCTGGGCGCGGCGGAAGCGCTGGTGCGTTCGGCCCACCGGGCCACGCCCCGCGCGCGCCGGGAGTCGGGTCCGGAAGGCAACAGCCCCCGGGGTCGGCTGCGCCGGACGGCCTGAAATGGGGGCCTACAAGGTAGGGGTGACCCAGGGGGAGGGGCATGACGCACCGGGAGTTTTCGTCCGCGTCCTTGCCCCCACTTATGGGCTCACATAGCATCCGGCGCGTGTCCAGCACCGCAGGGCAGACCGCGGCCCCCCGCCATAAAGTCATCTCCGCTGGCCTGACGGACGTCGGGCGCAAGCGCAATCACAACGAGGACAGCTTCCTCATTGACGATGAGCTCCAGCTCTACGTCGTGGCGGACGGCATGGGTGGGCACGCGGGTGGTGGTACCGCGTCGCGCATCGCCGTCGAGACCATCGACAAAGAGCTGAGGCGCGCGCGTGAAGGGCGGGAAAACCCCTTCGTCAGCGTTCCCAACCTCCAGGATTCGCCCATTCCGGAAGCGCTCCGGGGCGCGGTGGAGAAGGCCTGTCAGGCCATCTACCTCACCGCCCAGGATGACGCGCGCCTGTCCGGCATGGGCACGACAGTCATATCCCTGGTGGTCCGCGACGAGCACGCCTTCTTCGCCCACGTGGGCGACAGTCGCGCGTACCTCATCCGCGGGGACCTCATTCAGCAGATCTCCGAGGACCACTCGCTGGTCAACGAGCAGATCAAAGCGGGGATGATCACACCGGAAGAGGCCAAGCACTCCCGGTACAAGAACATCATCACCCGCTCCGTTGGCTTCGAGGAGGAGGTCCAGGTGGATGTCATGGGGCTCGTGTCCGAGCCCGGTGACGTGTTCCTGCTCTGCTCGGACGGCCTCGCCAACATGCTGGAGGACCGGGAGATCCACGACGCCGTCGCGCGCCACGCGAACCTGGATGAAGTGCCCAAGCACCTCATCGACCTGGCCAACGACCGCGGCGGCGACGACAACATCAGCGTCATCGTCGTGCGCATGCAGGGCGGGTAGGGCCCGGACTCGGGGCGCGATTGGGGCGCGCCCTGGAGTCTGTTGACCTTGACACTCTTCAAATGCGGATGATAGCTGCCCCAACCTTTCCACTTACTGAGAATCGCCAGTGGGTGACGGTGCGGGAG
>NZ_RAWQ01000266.1:0-11703 GCF_003668965.1 Corallococcus sp. AB030 | reverse complement strand
GGGGGAGGTGATGATCTCCACCTCGACCGCCTTCTCGCGCAGCCGGGCGGTGCGTCCGGCGGACGACAGCGCGGGGTCCACTGCCCACAACAGCCCGAAGATGAGGGCGTGCAGCGCCAGGGATATCAGTCCGGCCCATCCGAGACGTCGCAACACCCGCATGCTTGGACACTTCCCAGAAAGCGCGCCCTGTCTCAACACATAGGGACGGGGGCGTTCGCGAACCGACGTCCCACCCGCCGAGCAGGCAACCCTTCAACGCATGAAACGTCCCGGGGGTGACTCGACGCCCGCCGTGAGTCCTGCTGTGCTGCCGCCTTCCTCGTGCCTCCCATGCCCCTCGCCTGTCTGGACGAACCCACGTTCATGGACCTCCTGCTCGGGACGCTGCCCTCCGACAGGGCGGCGCTCGTCGACGAGCACCTGGACACGTGCCCCTCCTGCCGCCGCATGGTGTCCGAGGCGCTGAAGGTGCAGCCACCCACGGACTCCGGGCCGGCGGCTCCGGAGGAGGAGGTCCTCGACAGCCAGCTGGCGACGCTGGCCGTGGACCCGTGGCGCGGGAAGAAGCCGCGCCTGAGGTTGCCCACGCCGCCGCTCGCGCGCGGCACGGCGGTGGGCCGCTACCTCATCCTGGAGATGCTGGGCGTGGGCGGGATGAGCGTCGTGTACGCCGCCTATGACCCGGAGCTGGACCGCCGCGTCGCGCTCAAGCTCCTCCAGGTGGAGGCGCTGGGGCTGGGCGCGGAGGCCGGACGCACGCAGGTGCTGCGCGAGGCGCAGGCCATGGCCCGCGTCTCCCACCCGCACGTCGTCTCCGTATTCGACGTGGGCACCTTCGGCCGGCAGGTCTTCCTGGCCATGGAGCTGGTGGACGCGCACACGCTGCGCAAGTGGGAGCACGACGGTCCGCACCCGTGGCGCCAGGTGGTGGAGGTCTTCCTCGCCGTGGCCCGGGGGCTCGCCGCCGCGCACGCGGTGGGCGTCGTGCATGGCGACGTGAAGCCGGAGAACATCCTCGTGGGCCAGGATGGCCGCGTGCGCGTCACCGACTTCGGCCTGTCGCGCATCATGTTCGGCGCCGTGGTCCCGCCGGTGCTGCCGGGAAGCCCCGCGCATCCGCGCGCCATGGAGGGCGGCACGCCCGCGTACATGGCCCCGGAGCAGTTCCCTCCGGAGGAGCGCACCGACGCGCGCAGCGACCAGTTCGGCTTCTGCGCCGCGCTCTACGAAGGCCTCTACGGCGAGCGCCCCTTCGCGGGCGCCACGGTGGAGGAGCTGTCCCAGGCGGTGCACGCGGGGCGCGTGAAGAGCGTGCCCCGGCACTCCGGCGTGCCGCAGTGGCTGCGCAAGGTGGTGGTGAAGGGCCTGTCGGTGAAGCCCGAGGACCGCCACGCGTCCATGGAGGCGCTCATCGCCGCGCTGGATGCGGACCCCGCGGCGCGCCGGACGCGGCGGCTGCGCGTGGCGGGCGCGTCGCTGCTGCTCCTGTCCGCGGTGGGCCTCACGCACGTCCTCAACCGCCGCGACGTCACGGGCTGCGAGGGTGCCGCCCGCGCCATGGACGGCGTGTGGGACGCGTCCCGGCAGCAGGCGGTGGAGGCGGCCTTCGTCGGCACCGAGCGCCGCTTCGCGCACGACGCCTTCCGGCACGTGCGCAGGGGACTGGACTCGTACACCGCCGCGTGGGTGACGACGCGCACGGCGGCCTGCGAGGCCACCCGCGTACGCCACGAGCAGAGCGAAGCGGTGATGGCGCTGCGCATGCGCTGCCTGGACGCGC
This sequence comes from Corallococcus sp. AB030, assembly GCF_003668965.1. Taxonomy (NCBI): domain Bacteria; kingdom Pseudomonadati; phylum Myxococcota; class Myxococcia; order Myxococcales; family Myxococcaceae; genus Corallococcus; species Corallococcus sp. AB030. The sequence continues at coordinate 9,920 of NZ_RAWQ01000266.1, read as the reverse complement.
GGCTCGCGGACGTGGCCGCGCTCACGCAGTTGTTCACGCAGGCGGACCCGGACCTGGTGGAGCGGGCGCCCCGCGCGGTGGAGGGGCTGACGCCGCTGGCGGGCTGCTCGGACGTGGAGGCGCTGACGTCGCGCGGCCACTCCTCATCCGATGATCCCGCCGCAAGGGACCGCACGGTGGCGCTGCTCCAGGCGCTCGTGGACGCAAGGGCGCTGCGCGCCGCCGGCCGCTATTCGCAGGGAGTGGCGCGCGTGGAGCCGGTGGCCCAGTCCGCACGCGCCGCGGGGGACTGGTCCGGCGCCGCGGACGCGCTGCTGCTGCTCGCGGAGTTGAAGGACGGGGCCGGGGACTACCGGGGCGCGGAGGCCACGGTGCTCCAGGCCGCGTGGACCGCGGAGGCCGGCCGCAACGACGACGCCGCTGCCCGGGCGTGGACGCTGGCGGTGCGCGTGACGGGCGAACGGTTGGACCACTACGCCCAGGGACAGCAGGCCGCGGAGCGGGCCAGCGCCGCGGTGGAGCGGCTGGGCGCCAGCAGGGAACTGGCCGGCGCGCTCGCCATGAACCTGGGCCGGCTGTTGTCGCGCCAGGGCCGCTACCCGGAGGCCCACGAACAGCTCACCCGCGCGCTGTCCTTCCTGGAGAAGCGCTTCGGCCCGGAGGCCCTGGAGGTCGCGGACGTGCGCGTGGAGTTGGGCACCGTGCGCCGCTCACAGGGGCGCGCGGAGGAGGCCCTGGGCCTGTACGAGCGCGCATTGGGCACCGTGCGAGGAGCGCTGGGGCCAGAGCATCCGGACGTGGCGCGCATCCGCCTGGAGCAGGCCAGCGTGCGCTGGCAGCAGGGCGACTTCGTGCAGTCGGAGCGGCTGGCCCGGGGCGCGCTGGCGCTGCTGGAGCGCTCGCTGGGCCAGGACCACCCGCAGGTTGCGGACGCGCTCAACAGCCTGGCGCTGGCGCTCCAGTACCAGGGCAAGCGCGAGGAGGCGCTGCCCCTCTACGAACGCGCGCTGAGCATCGCGGAGAAGACGGAGGGGCGCGACAGCTCCACGGTGGCCATCATCGTCAACAACATCGGCACGCTGCTGGTGCACATGGGCCGCCTGGAGGAGGCCACCCAGCGCTTCGCCACGGCGCTCGAACAGGTGGAGAAGAGCCTGGGCCCGGACCACCCCACGCTGGCGCTGGTGCTCCGGGGCATGGGGCAGACGCTCAGCTACCGCAACCAGCCGGACCAGGCCCTGCCGTACTTCCAGCGCGCCGCCGCGCTCCAGACGTCCCTGCCAGACGACGTGAACGGCGGCTGGACGGGGGCGCTGGTGGACCTGGGGCGCACGTACATGGTGCTCGGCCGTCCGCGCGAGGCGCTGGCTCCGCTGGAGCAGGCCGTCGCCGGTTGGGAGCGCGCCCGGCCCCGACCCGCGGAGCGCCCCGCCGCGCGCTACATGCTGGCCCGCGCGCTGTGGGACGCGAAGCAGGACCCGGCCCGCGCCGTCCGGCTCGCCGCCGAGGCCCGCCAGGAGGCCGCATCGCTCCCCGACGAGGAGTCCTCCGTGCCGGAGCTGCGCCATGCGATGGACCGCTGGATCGCCAAGCTGCCCCCCGCCGCGCGCAGGGACCTCAAGGCCGCCATGGCCACGCCGAAGCCCGCGGACCCCGCCAGGGACGCGCTCGTCCGGTAAGCGCCTCGTCAGAAGCGCCAAGGCCCTGGAGCGAGCACGAACGGGCCACGTTATACGGAGGGTGGAATGACGCTCCTCACGGACTCCCCTGTCGCCGCCCTCCCGCCGGACGCGGGTGTGGACGCCCTGGCCAGGCTGCTGCGCGGACGCCGCGTCGTGGTGCTCACCGGAGCCGGAATCAGCACCGAGTCCGGCATCCCCGACTATCGCGGCCCGGAGACGCGCCACAAGGTGCGCAACCCCATCCAGCACCGCGAGTTCCTGCACCAGCCAGAGGTGCGTCAGCGCTACTGGGCGCGCAGCCTGCTGGGCTGGCCGCGCTTCACCACCGCCCGGCCCAATGACGCGCACTTCGCGCTCACCGCGATGGAGAAGGCGGACGTGGTGCCCGGGCTCATCACGCAGAACGTGGACGGCCTGCACCACGCCGCGGGCAGTGAGCGTGTGCTGGAGTTGCACGGCGCGCTGTCGCGGGTGCGCTGCCTGGCGTGTGGCGCGCAGGAGCCTCGCGCGTCGCTCCAGGCGCGGATGCTGGGCCTCAACCCGGACTTCGCGCACACCCTCGTGGAGCTGCGTCCGGACGGCGACGCGGAGCTGTCGCAGGAGGCCGTGGAGGGCTTCCGCGTCCCCGCGTGCACGCGCTGTGGCGGGACGCTGAAGCCGGACGTGGTGTTCTTCGGGGACAACGTCGCGGCGCCGCTGGTGCAGGACGCGTTCGCGCTCGTGGAGGAGGGGGACGCGCTGCTGGTGGTGGGCTCGTCGCTGACGGTCTACTCCGGCTACCGCTTCGTCACGCGCGCGGCGGAGCGGCACATGCCCATTGGCATCCTCAACATCGGGGAGAGCCGGGGCGACGGCCTCGCGGATGTGCGCGTGGAGGCGCGAGCGGGGGAGGTCCTGCCCCGGCTCGCCCAGGCGCTGACCCGTACCTGACGTTCCTCCTCCCACACCGGGCGTGCAGCCGGGCCCGGGGGCTTCGGGCTCGGCACCGAATGGGCACGCCAGGGGAGGGGTCAAGTGTGCCATCATTCCCGGCTTCGCGAGGCACGCGCGCCAGGCCGTGCCCGGGACGGAGACACAGGGCCGATGGACACCGGGCGCCCGCTGGGCGGCAGGTACGCGCTGGAGCGCAGGATTGGCGGCGGTGGCATGGGTGCCATCTGGCGCGCGGTCGACCTGCAACTCCAGCGGCACGTGGCCCTCAAGCTCATCGCCTCCGACGTCGTGGCGCGCACGCCGGAGGCCCACCGCCACTTCGAACAGGAAGCCCAGGCCGTGGCCCGGCTGCGCCACCCGCACGTGGTGCAGGTGCACGACTCCGGCGTGGACGGCGGCGTGCCGTACATCGTCATGGAGCTGCTGGAGGGCGAGGACCTGGAGACGCGCCTCACCCAGCAGGGGCGCCTGTCGCCGGCCCGCGTGGCCGCGCTCGTCACGCCGGTGTCCCGGGCGCTGGCGGCGGCGCACGCGGCGGGGCTCGTCCACCGCGACCTGAAGCCCGCCAACCTCTTCCTCGCCCACGTGGATGGGGAGGAGGTGGTGAAGGTGCTCGACTTCGGGCTCGCGCGCTCGCTCATCCCCACCAGCACGCCCGCGCAGGCGGAGGGCCTCACCGGCACGCTGCGCTACATGAGCCCGGAGCAGCTGCGCGCCGACCCGGACCTGGACGCGAGAGCGGACCTCTGGTCGCTCGCGGTGGTGCTCTACCGCGCCCTCACCGGCCAGTTCCCCTACGGGCCCGAGTCCGTGGGCGCGCTCCTGCGAGGCGCCTTCCACCCGCCCGCGGTGCCCGTCTCGCAGCTGGTGCCGGAGCTGGGCGCTGGCGGTGACGCCTTCTTCCAGCGCGCCCTGCACCCGACGCTCGCGCAGCGCTTCACGTCCGCGCGCGAGCTGGCCTCGGCCTTCGTCGCGCTGGTGGAGGCGGGCCGCGCCGGGCAGGCCGCCACGGTGCTGGTGGTGGACGACGAGCCGGACGTGGAGCTGCTCATGCGCCAGCGCTTCCGCCGGCACGTGCGCGACGGCGTCTACCGCTTCGTCTTCGCGCGCGACGGCGAGGAGGCGCTGGAGGCCCTGCGCCAGCACCCGGACACGCACGCGGTGCTGTGCGACCTGAACATGCCGCGCATGGACGGGCTCACCTTCCTGTCGCGCGTGGGCGAGGTGGATCCGCTGGTGAAGGTGGTCATGGTCTCCGCGTACGGCGACCTGCCCAACCTGCGCACGGCGATGAACCGGGGCGCGTTCGACTTCCTGGTGAAGCCGGTGGACCTGGACGACCTGGAGTCCACGCTGGCCAAGACGGTGCGCCACGTGGCGGAGCTGCGCCGCGCGGTGCGCTCCACGGAGGAGAACGCGCTGCTGCGCATGTTCGTCCACGGCGGCATCGTGGACCGGGTGCTGCCGCTGGTGCGCGGCCCCGGCGCGCTCGCGGGCGAGCAGGTGGACGCCACGGTGGCCTTCCTGGACGTCGCGGACTTCACCGCCGTCACCCGCGAGCACCCGCCGGAGTCCGCGCTGCGCCGGCTCAACGCCAACTTCGAGGTCATCCTCCCGGAGCTGGAGTCGCGCGGCGGCGTGGTGGACAAGTTCCTGGGCGACGCCGTGATGGCCGTCTTCCAGGGCGAAGGCCACGTGTCGCGCGCGCTGGACGCCTGCCTCGCGGTGAAGCAGCGGCTGCAGGGCCTGGCGTGGAGCGGCGGTGACGCGTCTCCGTATGCCCATGGCGTCTGCATGGGCGTGGACACCGGGCCGGTGCTGTCCGGCAACGTGGGCGCGGCCGGGCGCGGGCGCCTGGACCACACGGTGCTGGGCGACGTGGTGAACACCGCGGCCCGGCTCGCCACCGTCGCCGCGCGCGACCAGGTGCTGGTGAGCGAGACGCTGGCCGCACGGCTCCAGGACGCCTTTGACTGCCGCCTCGCCGGAGACCGCCACCTGCCAGGGCCCAGAGGCCCGTCGCTCGCGGTGCGCGAGGTGGTGGCCCGCCACGGCAGCCAGTCCGAGTCCTCCGCGGACCGCACCTCCGAACAGGTGGCCCCCGCTGTCCTGGAAGCGCCCGCATCCCCGCCCCGGCCCGGTGCCTTCACGGCCAAGGGGCCCACCTGAAGCCTGTCCCCTCCACGCGGTCTTGAGCCCATGCGCGTCATCCTCAATCCAGGCCAGGTGGATGAACGGGTGGTGATGCTGCCGGAGGGCACCACCACCATCGGCCGCACCGAGGAGAACGGCATCCGCGTGCCGCACCCCAGCCTGTCGCGGCGCCACGCTCGGCTGGAGCGCGCGGGCGGGCGCGTGGTGCTGGTGGACCTGGACAGCAAGAACGGCAGCTTCGTGGGGCCGCACCGCGTGTCGCGCCAGGAGCTGGGCCACGGCCAGTCCTTCCGCTGCGGCGAGGTGTTCTTCCGGCTGGTGTCCCTGGACACGCCGCTGCCGGACGGCTGGGGCCCGCTGCGCACGCAGCCGTTGGAGACGCGCTTCTCCGGTGGGTCCACCATGGAGGCGCTGCTCGACACGCGCTCGCCGGACCGCACCCGCGACAAGCTCCAGGTGCTGCTCAAGGTGGGGCAGATCCTCTCGTCCCCGGGCCCGGTGGACGGACTGCTGGAGCGCGTGCTCCAGCTCGTCTTTCAAATCTGGGCGGTGGACCGGGCGGCGGTGCTGTTGGTGGACCGCGACACGGGGACGCTGGAGCCGCGTGTGTCCCGTGGCGCGCGGGGTGGGGCGCTGCCGGAGCACTTCTACAGCCAGCACATCGTGGACTACGTGCACTCGCGCGGCGTGGCGGCCCTCTTCACCGACGCGCAGGACGACGCGCGGCTCGTGGGCGCGGACTCCGTCTTCCGCCAATCCATCCGCGCCTCGCTGTGCGTGCCCCTGCGCACGCGGGACGCGGTGCTGGGCGTGCTGTACCTGGACAGCCTCACGCAGGGAGGCCTCTTCACCGACGAGGACCTGGAGTTCCTCACCGCCTTCGCCAACCAGGCCGCCATCTCGCTGGACCACGCGCACCTGGCGCGACGCCTGGAGGAGGAAGCGGTGCTGCGAAACGCCTACCAGCGCTTCTTCCCGCCGGACGTCGTGCGTCAGCTGAAGGCGCTGAGAGGCGTGCCGCTGGAGGTGCGCGAGGCGAACGTCACCATCCTCTTCTCCGACATCACCGGCTTCACCGCCATGTCCTCGCGCCTCAAGCCCCGGCAGGTGGTGGACATGCTCAACGCGTACTTCCCGGTGATGGCGGACGTCGTCTTCCGCCACGAGGGCACGCTGGAGAAGTACATCGGCGACGCGCTGATGGCCGTGTGGGGCGCCCCCTTCGCCCGGCCGGACGACGCGGACCGGGCCGTGCGCGCGGCCGTGGAGATGCAGCAGGCACTGGCGGACCTCAACGCCCGTTGGCGGGCGGAGGGCGTGCCAGAGATTCAGGTCCACATCGGGCTCAACTCCGGCCCGGTGGCCGCGGGCAACATCGGCTCGGAGCGCTACCTCCAGTACGCCACCGTGGGAGACGCCACCAACGTCGCGGCCCGCGTGTGCGGCGTCGCGCGGCCGGGCGAGGTGCTGATTACAGACGCCACGCGAGCGCTCCTGGACGCGGACGGCTTCGCGCTGGAGCCCCTGGCCCCGGTGCTGGTGAAGGGCCGTGACGAGCCCCTGTCCCTCTTCCGCGTGCGCGGCTGACGGCTACTCGGCGTCCTGGCCCAGCCGCTCCGGCTGGAGGAGGATGATCTGCCCGCCCTCGAAGCTGAGCATCCCCTCGCGCACGTAGTAGCGCAGCCACTTGTTGACGCTCTCGCGGGTGACGCCGCACAGGTTGGCCAGCTCCGACTGCGTGAGCTTGGGGGTGATGACCAGCCCGTCGGGGGCCTGCTTCCCCTGCGTCTTCGCCAGCTCCAGCAGCACCCGCACCAGCCGGCTGCGCGCATCCAGGAACGCCGAGTCGTACACGAGCTGCGTCGTGCGCCGCACCAGCCGGCTCATGTTCGCCAGCAGCGCCAGGCTCACCTGCGGACGCGTCTCCAGGTAGCGCCGGAAGTCATCGCGCTGGAGCGTCAGGAGGTGGGCCTCCTCGCGCGCCATCGCGTCCGTGGAGCGCATCTCGCCGTCCAGCAGTGACAGCTCGCCGAAGGCATCCCCCCGGTCCAGCAGCGCCAGGGTGATTTCGCGCCCCTCGCTGGAGGAGAGCCGGATGGCCACCTGGCCGCGCCGGATGATGAACAGCGCGGTGCCCACGTCCCCCCGGTGGAAGATGACCTCCCCCCTCGCGAAGCGCCGGGGCTGGAGGAGCGACGACATGTTCTCCAGGTCCTCCCGGCCGAGGCTCTCGAACATGGGGATTTCGGCCAGCAGCTGCGCGTAGGACATGGGGGGAGGTCCATTCTGCCCGGAATCCCTGGATGCAGGTAGGGAAGCCTCCCATCCAGGCCCGGTGGACAAGTCCGGCGGGTGTGAACGCCTTCACACCGGGCTTGTGGGCCGCTTCACAGATCGAAACAGGGGGTCCCGGTACTGTTCCTTCATCGCAGCACGGGAAGCAGGGGGGCCCGCGCAGCAGCAACACGGTGAGTCACGGAGTCGGGGGACTTCTTAGCTCACCGCGGCACGCGCGGGAAATGAGGGGGACCGCAGGGGCTGGCACATAGAAGGGGGAAGCGTCGAGTTTCTGAGGGGGAATTCGACGCGAATACGAGTGCCGGCTCCCGCTGGAGCCTGAAAGCAATGGAACCCGGGCCTGAAGGCCTGTCGCTCCGGGGGGAGTGACGGCCTTCAAGTCCGGGTTGTTTTATTTGGCCAGGGCCACCGCGGGCGTGAGCGTCAGCGTGGCCTCGCGGTGCTGCTCCACGGCCTGGCGCGTGTGGAGCATGGGGTGGAACTCCACCTTGCGGTTGAGCTCCATCAAGTCGTCGCGGTGCTTGTGGAACAGGTGCTCCGACTGCCCCGGCGAGTGGATGGACACGGAGCGGGACAGGTCCGCCAGGTCCACGATCATCCGCAGCGCGGTGCCGTGGACCACCTTGAAGGGGTTGCTCCAGAGGAACGACGCGCCGTCCACGGAGTAGTTGTCGCCCCGGGCCGGCACCGGGCGGCTGTTGAAGACGCGCCGGATGGGGCCGGGGATGGCGGGCCCGCCCAGCATCTGGTGCGCGTAGGTCAGCTGGTGCACCTGGCCCCAGGCCCACGCCTCGGGCTTCGGGCCGTACGTCTTCGTAAGCCATGCGATGGCCACGCCCAGGGCCGAGCGGAGGATGTCGTCGCGCGTCTCCTTCTCCGGCGTCTTCGGGTCATCCCACCAGGCGCTGTCCGGCTGGGACATCAGGCCGATGACGAAGGGCATGTGCAGGCTGCCGTGCCGTTCGTACTGGCCCATCAGGTATTCCTTCACCAGCGACGGCTCCAGCTTGTGCTGGAGCAGCTTGCGCAGCACTTCGATGTACCAGGCCTGGAACACCGTGGCGCCCACGGCCTCCGGCTCGAAGCGCAGGTCCCACGCCTTCAGCGCGTCCACCGCCTGGCGCTGGAGGTCGTCCGCCGGCAGCGCCGCCGCCAGGAAGTAGGGGCGCAGCGTCTCCGCGGGCAGCGAGTACGTCTGCGCCTGGATGTCCCGCATGGACTCCACGGTGTGCTGCGTGCCCGCCTCCAGCAGGTCGGTGATGCGCTTCGCGCGGTAGCCGGGGAACCAGTTGTGCGCGATGAGGTGCGGGTAGTCGTCGGACGTAATCTTGTTGTTCGCCGTGGCCGCGTAGCCCGCGGGCGGGTTGAAGGACGCGGGCAGCTCCTCGAAGGGGATGAAGCCCGTCCACTCGGATTCGCCCGTCCAGCCCGGCATGGGGATGAGGCCCTGGTGTCCCTGGCGGATGGGAATCTTCCCCGTGGCCTGGTAGCCGACGTTGCCGGCCGTGTCCGCGTAGACGAAGTTCTGGCCCGGCCCCTCCCAGCACTTCATGGCGGCGCGGAAGGACTCCCAGTCCGTCGCCAGGTTGAGCTTGAGCACGGCGTTGATGAGCGGCTGGCATTCCCGGTGCGCCCACCTGAGCGACAGGGGCTCGCTGTCCTTCAGGTCCTCCGCCATGACGACATTCATCAGCGGGCCGTGGCGGGTGCTCTGCACCTCCAGCACCACGGGCGTGCCGCCCTTGATGGGGATCTCCTCGCGGCGCACCTCCAGGTCGTGCCAGACGTCCTGGTAGAGGTACTTCTTGGGCGCCTTCGGGTCGTCCAGCTTCTCGATGTAGAAGTCCTGGGTGTCCGGCCCCAGGTTGGACATGCCCCAGGCCACCTTCCCGTTGTGGCCGACAATCAGCATGGGCACGCCGGGCAGGGAGAAGCCCACGTGCTGGAAGCGGCCGCCGTGCAGGCCGTTCTCGTACCAGGTGGACGGCATGCTCAGGGGGATGTGCACGTCGTTGGCGAGCAGCGGCTGGCCGCTCTTCGTGCGCTGGCCGTGCACCACCCAGTTGTTGCTGCCGGAGACGATGTTGGGGTCGCCCAACACATCGTCCACGCTGTCAAGGCCGGACATCGCCTTCACACTCTTCAGGCCCGGCAGGCGCGCCTCCTTCGGAACGATGAGGGGCGTCTCCGGCGCGTTCTGCGGCAGCAGCGCGTTGGCCACCTCTTCGCCCACCGCCGCCACCAGCCGCGCGCGGAAGAGCTCGATGCGGTGATTGCCGCCCAGCATCAGCGCCAGCATGTTGCCGCGCGCGAGCGAGTCCACGGGCGTCCACGGCGCGGGCGCCGTGGCCATCACGGTGAACTCGTAGGGCAGCGGCTCCGCGGCGATGCGCGCGTTCATGCCCGCGCTGTAGGCCTCCAGGATGGCGCGCGCCTCCGGGTCCACCTGCGCCCAGGCCTTTTCGGCCATGTCGCGCAGGCCCATGGTGAGCAGGAACTTGTCCGCGCCCACGCCCATGGGGCCCAGCAGGGTCCCGAGCCGTCCGTCCACCAGCCGGCGGCCCATCTCCAGCTGCCACAGCCGGTCCTGCCCGTGCACGTAGCCCTGGGCGAAGAACAGGTCGTGCTCGTCACTGGCGAAGATGTGAGGCACGCCCCACGTGTCGCGCAGCACCTCCACCTTGCCGTGCAGGCCGGGCAGGGTGAGCGTGCCTTCCTCGCGCGTCCAGCGGCGGCGGGCGAGCCAGGGGCCCACGCCCGGGGTGGCCACGGCCATGGCGGACGGCAGCATGCGCAGCATGCGCAGGACCTGGGTGAAGGCACTCATGACGCGGAGGCTCCGGCGGTGGGGGC
>NZ_RAWQ01000265.1:0-11729 GCF_003668965.1 Corallococcus sp. AB030 | reverse complement strand
GTCAGATGTGTATAGGAGAATGGGCTTGGGGGTGGGGGGCGGCTTGTACTGGATGGACGACTCAATCTGCGCCGGCATCCAGCCGAAGTGCCCCGCCAGCGCGCTGATGAGCGCCGAGCGCGTCAGGCCCGGAGGCACCTGGGAGGTGACGGGCCTGAGCCGCTCCAGGGCGGACATCTTCTCCTCGAAGCTCGCCTGCTTGCCCAGGGGGAGCAGGGTGGCGAAGAGGTAGGCGGTGAGGGGCTGGGCTCCCTCCAGGAGGCGCTCCACGCCGTCGGTGCCCTCGCGGCGGGCGAAGACGTCCGGGTCATCCCCCTGCGGCAGGAGCGCCACCCGGGTGGGAGCGCCAGCGGCGAGCAGGGGACCGGCCAGTCGCTCCACGGCGGCGAGGCCCGCGGAGTCCCCGTCCAGGAGCAGCACCAGGTCGCGGGCCTCCGCGCGCTTGAGCACCTGGAGGTGCCCGGCGGTGAGGTTGGTGGAGCACAGGGCCACCGCGTGGCGCACGCCCACCTGGTGCAGGCCGATGCAGTCGAAGTACCCCTCCACGAGCACGGCCGTCTTGCGCTTGTGGATGTCGTCGCGCGCCTGGTCCATGCCGAAGAGCGTCTCGCTCTTGTTGTAGAGCCGGGACTCGCGCGAGTTGAGGTACTTGGGTCCGTCCTCCGCCGCGACCAGCCGGCCGCCGAAGGCGATGGGCCGCCCCTCCGGCGCGCGGATGGGCACCATCAGGCGGCTGCGGAAGAAGTCGATGCAGCCATCCCCGCTGTTTCGCTTGCTGATGAGCCCCGCCTTCAGGCCCCACTCCAGCATGCCGTTCTTCTGGAAGCGGTCCGCCAGGAGGCTCCACTGCGCGGGCGCCCACCCCAGGCCGAAGCCCTGGGCCACTTCCTCCGACACGCCACGGCTGGCCAAGTAGGCGCGCGCGGCGCGGCCTTCGTCCTCGTGCCAGAGCAGGCCGCGGAAGTGCTCCGCGGCGAAGTCCGTGGCCTCCTTGACCTGCTGACGCTCCTTGAGGCCGGGGTCCTGCGCGGCCTCCAGGTCGATGCCCACTTCCTGGGCCAAGTCTCGCACGGCGTCCTGGAACGTCTTGCCCAGGTAGCGCTGGATGAAGGACACCGCGTCGCCGCTCGCCCGGCAGCCGTGGCAGAAATAGAAGCGCTTCTCCGGCACCACGTAGAAGGACGGCGTCTTCTCCTGGTGGAAGGGGCAGCGGCCCTTGAATTCACGGCCGGCCTTCTTGAGCTCCACGTGACGGGACACCAGGGACACGATGTCCACGCGGTCGAGGACCTCCTGGATCTTGTGCTCCGGAATCACGACGCCCCTCCATCCATCCGCATGAGCGCGGCCTTCCGCCCGCCATCCTGACGGCCCCCTCTGACGCACCCGGGGCCGCGCCCCGCCGGGACTTCCACCCAGGCGGGTAGGGCAGGCCGACGCGGCAGGGGCGCGGAAACGGACGAGGGTTGGGACACGGCGCTCACTCCTGAAGGCTGCCCGCTCGCCTCCCGGGGTGGGGGACGGGCGGAGGTGCCTTTGAGGATCAGCGCTTAATGGCCAGCGGGCGAGGGATCAAAAAATCCGCTTCGAGCCCGGGGTGGGGAGGGCACCTGGGAGACGTTCCCGGCGCCCCTTCCCCTGGAATCACAGGTGCTTCAGGACAGCTTGGCCAGCTGGGCCTTCACTTCTTCGGAGATGGCCTTGCCCTCGGCCTTGCCCTGGAGCTTGGGGTTCACGTTCTTCATGACCGCGCCCATGTCCTTGGGGCCCTTGGCGCCGACCTCGGCGATGGAGGCCTGGACGGCGGCGGTGAGCTCTTCCGGGGTGAGCTGCTTGGGCAGGTAGCGCTGCAGGACGGAAATCTCCTGCTCTTCCTTGTCCGCCAGCTCCGGGCGGCCACCGGCCTTGAACTGTTCGATCGAGTCGCGGCGCTGCTTGATGAGGCCGGCGATGACCTGCAGGACGCCCGCGTCGTCCAGCTCGCTGGCGCCCGGCTCGACCTCCTTGTACTTCACGGCGCTCTTGAGCATGCGCACCACGCTCAGGGTCAGCTCGTCCTTGGCCCGCATCGCGTCCTTCAGGTCCGCGGTCAGGCGCTCTTTCAGGGTGGTCATGTCGGGGTTCCTCACGGGCGGGGAAAAGGGTCGCCGCGCCAGCGGATGGGACGGCGGGAGCCAGGGCACCTGACTGCTTCAAGGAGCCCCGGCTCCTCACTGCGGGCCTGCTAGTACGACTTGCGGGCCTTCTTCACAGCGCGCTTCTTGGCGGCGAGAGCCTTCTTCTTCCGCTTCACGGAAGGCTTCTCGTAGTGCTCGCGCTTGCGGATCTCGGAAAGGATTCCGGCCTTCTCGGTGGCCTTCTTGAAGCGCTTGAGAGCGCTTTCGATGGACTCACCTTCCTTCACTCGAATACCGGGCATGCAGTCACCTCCTTCCGCCTAGCTGGATGCAATCTGTAAATCTTCAGAAAGTCGGGGGGTATGGCGCAGCGGGCCGGAAAAGGCAAGGAGACCCGCACGGAAAGGATGGGCCGCGTGCGCTAGAGTGTCCGCCGCGTGCCCCGCCTCCTCCTCCTGGTCCTCCTGCTGGCGGCCAGCCCCTCCCGGGCTGGCACGGTCGCTTCCGAGTGCTGGGCCTCTTGCCGCCGTCACGTCGCGGATCCGTCCCTGCGCGCGCGGACCTGTGGCGCCTGCGTCACCGGGGGACGGGTGGACAGCTGGGTGGCGTCCCTGGGGAAGGGCGGGGTGGAGGCGCAGCAGGCGCTGGCCTCGGCGCTCACGGATTCCAGCTGGCGGGTGCGCTGGGCCGCGGTGCGGGCGGAGGCCCGGAGCCGGGGACTCACGGAGCGGCGGGCCCTGGCGGATTGGATCATGGACACCCCGCCGGACGCGGACCTGGGGGCCTGTCTCACCGCCGTCCGGGCCGCCGCCGATTCCGGCCGCTCCACGGCGGACTTCCTGCGGGAGGCGGGCGCACGGGGCCCCTCCGCCGCCGCCCGGGTGTGGGCGAAGCGGGACGCCGTCCGGCAGTCGCTGGCGCTGGAGATGTTCTCGCAGGAGCCGTCCGTGCGGCTGCCTGCGCTCCTGCACCTGGCCACCTTCCTGGGGCGGTCGGCGACGCGCGTGGTGATGGACGCGGTGGCGTCTCGGCCCGTCGCCGGTGATGCGGTGATGGCGGAGCTCCTCTCCGCCGTCGCCGAGCGGCAGCATGCGTCCGTGGGCCGGCTGCTCCTCACCGAGGCGAAGCCTCCGGACGAGGCGGTCATCAACCGGCTCTTCGCCGTGTACTCGCGCGAACTGGACGTGCTGCGGCCGGAGCTCACCTCCAATGACGTGCAGCGCCGGCGCACGGCGGTGGCCACCCTGCGCCGCTACGGTCCGCTGGCGAAGCGGGAGCTGGAGGGGGCGCTGGGGGACGATGACGGCCGGGTCCGGGAGCTGGCGGCGCGGGGCCTGGCGGAGTCCTCCGGGAAGCCCCTGCGGGACGTGGCGCTCCAGGGCGTGAAGGACTCGGAGTCCGCGGAGGCCGCACGGCCGTGGCTGGGCGCGATGGCCCATGAGAAGGGGTGCTTCGCCTTCCTGCGGGACGTGGCGGAGGGGCGCAACGCCCGGACTCCGGAGGTCCAGGGGGAGGCGGTGGCGTTCATGGGGGATTGCACGGAGGGCCCGCCTCCCACACGGCGGCTGGCGCCCTTCCTCTCGTCGAACGTGACTCCGGTGCGTGCGGGCGCGGTGCGCGCGCTGGGGGCGCTGCCCCGGAACGGCGACGCGATGGCGCTGGCGGCGAAGGCGCTGGAGGACGGCGCGCCGGAGGTGGTGGTGGCCGCGTTGGACGTGCTGTCCGCCTACCGGCAGCCGTCGCGCGGGGACGAGGCCGCGGGCCTGCTGGAGTCGGATCATCCGGTGGTGCGCGCGGCGGCGGCGCGAGCGCTGGAATTCGTGGGCCGCGCCGCGCACGTGCGCGTCCTGGCGGAACGTCTGCGAGGGGATCCGGTGGCGGACGTGCGCATCGCGGCCGCAAGGACGCTGACCGCGCTGGGCGGGCCGCACGCGGTGGCGGCGCTGAGCGAGGCGGCGGCGCACGACGCGGACACGCACGTGAAGCACGTGTCGGCGGAAGGGCTGCGGCGGCTCGGCTTCGGACGCTGAGGTCGCGAGCGGCATTCGGCCGCTCAGACTTCGGCGCTGACGGCTTGCGGCGGAAGGCCCGTGGATCAGGCCTTCCTCCTGACGCTCACGGGCCGCTGACGGCCTTGGCGTCCACCCGGTTCCGGCCCGCGTGCTTGGCCCGGTAGAGGTACTTGTCCGCGGCGGAGATGAGGTCCTCCGGCTGGGAGAAGTCCGAGTCCAGCAGCGTCGCCACGCCCAGGCTGATGGTCACCTTGATGGGCGTGCCGCTGAAGATGAAGTCCGCGCGGTCCACCGCCACACGGCAGCGCTCCGCGCACGCCAGGGCCGCGTCCTCCGCGGACTCGCGCAGCATCAGCGCGAACTCCTCGCCGCCGTAGCGCGCGAGCAGGTCCTCGGTGCGCACCGTGTCCGCCACCCGCTGCGCGATGCGCGTCAGCACGAAGTCTCCGGCCGGGTGGCCGTACACGTCGTTGATGCGCTTGAAGTGGTCCACGTCGAAGAGCACCAGCGACAGCGGCACGCGGTGGCGCAGGCAGTACGCGAACTCCTTGCGCACCGTCTCCATGAAGTACTTCTTGTTGTAGACGCGGGTGAGGCCGTCGCGCGTGGCGGACTCGTAGATGCTGCGCTGGTACTGCTCCTCCAGCGCGTCCTGGATGCTGAACTTCAGCACCGTGTTGGAGCCGATTTGAATCTTGTCGCCGTCGTACAGCGGCGCCGCGCTCACCTTCAGGCCGTTGAGGTACGTGCCGTTGGTGCTGCCCAGGTCCACGAGCTGGAAGCGGCCGTCGCCAATGGCGACCACCTTCGCGTGCTTGCGGGAGATGCCGTCGTCCTCGACCTGGAACTGGGCCTCCGAGCTGCGGCCCAGCACCACCTCCAAGCGGTCCAGCTTGAACATCCGCCCGATGCCGGCGGCGGACTTGGCGCTGATGACGATCAGATAGGCGCTCTGCTGCTGGGCGCTGCCCAGCAGGTCCGAAATCGAATGGACTGAAGTTTTCTCCTCGGACATCGCGCCTTCCATCTTAGGGGCCGCCATTTCACGGCGGCAAGCACACCCACGCTCCTTTCCTGCACCCGGTGTCAGCCGACCCGCCCCACCCGCGCGGGCCGGCGCCTCGGTTTCTCCGGTGGAGGAACTGTCGGCCGCCCGACGGACAGCTCGCCAGCCACGGGCGTCCGGAGGAAGCGGGAGAGGGCCTCACCCCCCCGGGGATGCTCCGCCAGCCCCTGCATCAGCTTCACCAGCGCCGCGGACGGGGTCATGTCCGCGCCCCCCACCGCCCCTTCCGCCAGTGCCTTGGCCCCGGACTCGTAGAGCGTGAGGTCCACCCCGTTGCGGTACGACTGGCTCACCACCAGCACCGGGACGCCCCGCTCCCGCGCCTGGACGAAGAGCGGCAGGAGCGAGCGGCCCAGCTCCGGCGCGATGGGCACGTTGCCCGCCCCGTACGCCTCCACCACCAGCCCCTTCACGTGCGGCAGCAGCTGCAGGGGCAGGGCCGGGTCCAGCCCCGGGTACACCTTCAGGAGGAAGACGCGCGGATCCAGCTTCTCATGGAGCCGGAAGGGGCCCCGGGACGGGAGGCCCTTCTCGAAGGTGGCGTCCACGCCCAGCGTGCCCAGCACCGGGAAGTTGGGGCTTTCGAAGGCGTCGTACTCGGCCACCTTCACCTTGCGCGTGCGGTTGCCCCGGTACAGGTGCGAGTCGAAGCAGATGGTCACCTCGCGCGGACCCTGGAGCGCGGAGAGCACCGCGTCGATGAGGTTCAGCCGCGCGTCCGAGCGGATCTCCCCCAGGGGCCGCTGCGAGCCCGTCAGCACCACCGGGCAGGGCGGATTTCGCAACATGAAGGACAGCGCACTGGCCGTGAAGGCGAGGGTGTCTGTTCCATGGGTCACCACCGCCCCGTCGAAGTCCGGCAGTCGACGGTGGAGGTGGGCGGCCATCCGGCTCCAGAGCTCTGGCTGCATCTCCGAACTGTCCAGGTTGGAGAACAGCTCCAGTTCGATGTCGGCCAGCTGGAACAGCTCCGGGGCTCGCTTGCGGAGCGTCTGGAAGAAGGCCGCGGGACGCAGGGCGGAAGGCCGGCCACCGGCCATTCCGAGCGTGCCTCCCGTGTGAAGCATCAGGACTCTGGGCATGGGCGAGGGGCCGTCTGCCAAAGGCCGCCTTGCTTTACAAGCCCGGCGCGCGTGGCTAAACCCCGGGGCCGTGCTCCTCCCTCGATGGATGCGTGTTGCTCCCGTGCTGGCCGCGGCGACCCTGATGGGCGCCGGCTGCGCCAAGAGCGCGGAAGTTCCGGCCACCCCCAAGGCCCCGGCGGCCGCCGCTCCGGCTCCCGCCGCTGCTCCGGCCCCTGTCGCCGCCGCGGAGGCTCCGTCCGCGGATCCGGCCCAGGCGCTGACGGGCATCCCCGGCATGGACTTCTCCGCGCTGCCGCCCGCCGCGAAGCGCGAGCTGGCCACGGTGTTCAGCGACGAGTTCTGTTACTGCGGCTGCCCCCACTCGCTGGGCGCGTGCCTCAAGCAGCACACGCCCTGCAAGCACGCGAAGCGGATGGCGCGGCTGTCCGCCCGGATGGTGGCGGAGGGCGGGCCCGCGAGCGAGGTCATCGTCACGCTGTCCAAGTACTACGCGTCCTTCCGCGAGCCGCGCGTGCAGCTCAAGGTGGATCCGCGCATGTGCCAGGGCGACGCCAACGCGCCCGTGACGGTGGCGGAGTTCTCCGACTTCGAGTGCCCCTTCTGCGGCAAGGCCCGGCCCATCCTGGAGGGCTTCGCGAAGAAGCACCCCAGCGAGGTGCGCTTCTGCTACCTGCCGTTCCCGCTCTCCATGCACCCCAACGCCGTCCCCGCCGCGCAGGCGGTGCTGTGGGCGCGCGACCAGGGCAAGTTCTGGCAGATGCACGACGCGCTCTTCGGCCAGCAGGAGAACCTCAAGCCGGAGGCGCTGCCCGCGCTGGCGAAGTCGGTGGGCCTGGACGGGGACAAGCTGGCCGCCGTGTTGAAGACGGAGCAGTACAAGGACGAGATTGAAGGCTTCCGCGCGCAGGGGCGCATGGCGGCCATCAACAGCACCCCGACCGTGTTCTTCAATGGACGTGCCTACGAGCTGGGCTTCCAGGAGGGGCAGCTCGAGCACAGCATGGAGGACGAGGTGGAGTGGCGCGCGAACAACAACGCGTGGGCCGCTGACTGACCCTTCGATGAGCCAACGCTTCCGCATCGATGGCGCCGCGATGCTGGTCCCCGAGGACCGCACCGGCATCCCCGCGCTCGCGGGACGCTCGGGGACGTACGCGCTGATGCCCACCGCGCCCGACCTGCTGGTGTTCTCCCGCACGCCCCCGGAAGGGGGCTCCATCCCCACGCCGCGCGTGGTGCTTTCGGGGGACGCGGGTGGGTTCCCCCTGTCGGACCTCATCGCGTTCCTCAGCCAGTCGCGCTGGAGCGGCATCATCCGCGTGCACACGCCGGGCGGCGAGCGGTCGCTCACGCTGCGCGAGGGCGAGGTGCGCGGCGCCACCTCCGAGGAGCCCGCGGACCGGCTGGGCGAGGTGCTGGTGCGGCTGGGCTACGCGGACCGCGCACAGGTGGAGACGGCGCTGCGCGAGCAGTCGGCGTCCAAGCTGGGCCGGGCGCTGGTGGAGAAGGGCGTGCTCCAGGCGCACGACCTCTTCAAGTGCGTCACGCACCAGGTGAGTGAGATCTTCCACGCCATCGTGCTGTGCCGCGAGGGGTCGTTCTTCCTCATCGACCAGCCGCTGGACGAGAAGACGGGCCACTCCCTCCAGCTGTCCACGCAGAGCCTGCTGATGGACAGCATCCGGAAGATCGACGAGATGGCGCACTTCCGGAAGCGCATCCCCCACGGCCGCATGTACGTGGCGCGCAAGCGTCCGTCCGACGGCAAGCTGGAGGAGGACGAGGACCGCGTGCTGACGATGCTGGACGGGCGGCGCACGGTGCTGGAGCTGGGGCACGCGGCGCGGCTGTCCGAGTTCGACGTCACCAAGGTCGTCTTCCGCCTGCTGGAGGGCGGCTTCGCGGGGCTGACGGACAAGCCGGCGGGGGCTCCCGCCTCGGCCGTGGCGCCGGAGAAGACGGTTGCGCCGCGCGTGCGTCCGCCGGTGCGCGCGGTGGCTCCGGTGGATGCCCGGCCGGTGGCGCGCGTCTTCAACTTCATCTTCCGGGAGATCCGCGACGAGGTGGCCCGCTCCGGCATGGACCGCGAGTTCATCGCGGCGGCCAACGCGGCGCTGTCCAACCAGGCGCTGTCGTCGTCGCCGGTGCTGGAGGGGCTGGCGTTCGCGGCGGACGGGAGCCTGCCGGAGGGCCGGTTGATGGAGGCCTTCGACAAGCACCGCGCCCACCTGGGCAGTGAGCCGCTGGCCTCGTTCCGTCAGGCGCTGAGCGACGTGATGTTCTTCCTGCTGTTCCAGGCGGGGGAGCTGTTGGAGTCGCGCGCGGACGAGGACCTGGCCCGCCGGGTGAAGGAACTTCTGGCCACGCTCGAGGCACCGTGACGGACACTGGATTTCCGAGGCTGACCGCGGGCGTGCCCGGGTGCGGCGGCGCGTTCAAGCTCACTCCCGATGACTTCGAGGTGGAGGAGCTGCCCGCGTACCTGCCGTCCGGCGAGGGCACGCACCTGTACCTCTGGGTGGAGAAGCGCGGCCGGGACACGCGCGAGGTGGTGCGCGCGCTGGCGACCGCGCTGGGCGTGCGCGAGGACGACATCGGCTCCGCCGGCATGAAGGACCGGCAGGCGGTGACGCGCCAGTGGCTGTCCGTGCCCGCGAACGCCGAAGCCCGCGTGCCGGAGTTCGCGCTGGACGGTGTGCGCGTGCTGGAGGTGAAGCGGCACGGCAACAAGCTGCGCACCGGGCACCTGAAGGGAAACCGCTTCCGGCTGCGGCTGCGCGGCGTGCAGGACCTGGGCGCCGCGCGGGAGTCCTTCTCCCGGCTGTCCGCGCAGGGCGTGCCCAACTACTTCGGGGAGCAGCGCTTCGGGCGGGCCGGGGACAACGCGGACCTGGGCCGGATGCTCCTCCTGGGGCAGCGGCTGCCGAAGCGGCCGGACCGCTTCCAGCGCAAGCTGTACCTGTCCGCCTTCCAGTCGCGCCTCTTCAACCAGGCGCTGGCCGCGCGGCTCACCGAGGGCACCTTCGCCAAGGCGCTCCTGGGCGACGTGCTGCGCAAGGAGGAGACGGGCGGCCTCTTCGTGTGCGAGGCGCCGGACGTGGACGGTCCGCGCGTCGCCTCGTTCGAGGTGAGCCCGGCGGGCCCGATGTTCGGCCCGAAGATGACCGCCTCGAAGGGTGAGGTGGCGGAGTTCGAGGCGCGGCTGCTCGTGGACGCGGGCGTCACGCCGAGCGACTTCCTGCGCGGCGGCGATGAGACGGAAGGCACGCGCCGGCCGTACCGAGTGCGGCTGGGGGCGCCGGAGCTCACGGTCGACGGCGAGGACGCGCTGCTCACGTTCGAGCTGCCGCGCGGCGCCTACGCCACCGAAGTGCTGCACGAGCTGCTCAAGGACGGCTGAAGCCTCGGCCTGTACGGGCGCGGCGCTGGGGCAGCTGCCCCGCGCTGCTGAGTGCGCTCGCGATGCAACCCCGTGGAGAGCCGCTGCGTCCTGGCTCGGCTTCGTGCCCGGAAACGACCACGCCTCCCTGGGCGTGAGGCCCGGGGAGGCGCGTAGGGGAACCGCTTGTCCCGCTCCGTCATGGACGGAGCGGGGTGGGGCGCGTCACGTCACTGCCGGACGACGTTGAACTCCGTGCGGCGGTTGAGCGCGCGGCCCGCCTTCGTGTTGTTGGGCGCCACGGGCTTCGTCTCACCGAAGCCCACGGCCTCCATGCGGCCCGGGTCGATGCCGCGCTTGAGCAGCTGCACCATCACGGCGTCGGCGCGCTTCTGGGACAGCTTCAGGTTCGCCGTGTCGTTGCCCATCGAGTCGGTGTGTCCCTCGATGCGCATCTTGCGGATCCACGGCGCGTCCTTCAGCGCCTGCGCCACCTCATCCAGGATGGTGGTGCTCTGCTTGCCGATGATCTTCGCGGAGCCGGTGCCGAAGAGGATCTGCTTCTTGATCTCAATCCGGTCCTTCTTGACGATGACCATCTTGTACTGCTTGGCGCACCCGCGCTCCTCCTTCACGCCCGGGTCGTCAGGGCAGGCGTCCAGGCGGTCCACCACGCCGTCGCCGTCGCGGTCCGGATCCGGGCAGCCGGCGTTCTCCTGCGGGCCGGACTCGTTCGGGCACTTGTCCTGCGCGTCCGGCACGCCGTCGCTGTCGTTGTCCAGGTCCGGGCAGCCGTCGTCGTCCTGGTAGCCGTCCTTGTCCTCCGGCTCGTCCGGGCACTTGTCCTTGTCGTCGTTGATGCCGTCCCCGTCCTTGTCCACGATGGGGCAGCCCAGGTTCTGCAGCGGACCCGGCTCGTTGGGGCACTTGTCCGTGCCGTCCACGATGCCGTCCAGGTCGTTGTCCATCTCCGGGCAGCCGTCCTCGTCCTCGAAGCCGTCCTTGTCCTCGGGCTGGTCCGGGCACTTGTCCACGTTGTCGAGGATGCCGTCGCCGTCGCGGTCCTTGGGGGCCTCCGGCGGGCAGCCGTTGTTCTCCGCCACGCCGGGGATGAGCGGGCACTTGTCCTGCGCGTCCAGCACGCCGTCCCCGTCGTTGTCCGGGTCCGGGCAGCCGTCCTGGTCCTGGAAGCCGTCCACGTCCTCGGCCTGCTCGGGGCAGGGGTCGTCCTTGTCGAGGACGCCGTCGCCGTCGCTGTCCGTCTCCTCGATGCTCACCACCACCTGCTGCTGGGGCTGGGTGGGCTGCTGGGGCTGTTCCGGCTGCGCCTGCGGCGTCTCCGGACGGTCGCGCACCAGCACCTGGCGCGGGCCGCAGTTCTTGGACAGCTCCAGGGCGCGCTTCACCGCGGTGTCGGCGTCGCGCACGTGCTGGGCGGCGCGCGAGCTGTTGCCCTGGCTGAGCTCGCCGCGGGCGAAGTCGAGGTTGGCCTCCGCGGCGGCCAGCTCCGCGGGCGCGCAGCGCAGGGCACCGCCACGGCGGGCGCGCTCCACGTCGGCGGTGAGCACCTCCGTGTCAGCGCGGATCTTGTTGCCGCTGACGCAGGAGAGGGAGGCGAGGAGCAGGGTGAAAAGCGCGGACTGGGGCAGACGCTTCATCGGAGAGCGCTCGGGCGTCACGGGTTCTGGGGGCGGCCCTGGGAGTCGCCGCTGTTGGCCGCGGACATGGCCTTCTCACGCGCCTCGTTGGCGAAGCGCGAGGCCTTCACGGCGAAGTCCACACCGGCCTGGTAGTCCGAATAGCCGACCTCCTCCCGCGCCTTCTGCAGGTAGAGGTTGGCGGCCGTCCACTCGTAGGGGGCTTCCTTCTCCGCCCCCGCGGTGCGCGCGGCCTGGATCTGCACTTCTGCGTCGAGGATGTTGGACGTGGACTTCACGGGGCCACATGCGGTCAGCACGCCCGCGAACGCCAACAGGAGCGACTGCTTCGTCATCACGGGGGCCTCGGTCGACAGAGCGGAGACAGACTGGTCGCCGGTCGTATCAATCGCCTCCGGGGGGGCTGGCTCTT
>NZ_RAWQ01000264.1:0-11738 GCF_003668965.1 Corallococcus sp. AB030 | reverse complement strand
GAGTCGTGGGCGGCAAGGCCGGTGGGCAGGGCACCGCGCCGCCCATCTATACGCCGCGCGAGGTGATGAAGCTGCCGGTGCTGCTGTCCGGCAAGCCGGAGTATCCGCGCCGCGCCCGCGAGGATGGAATCACCGGCGTGGTGATGGTGATGGTCGTGATTGGCACGGACGGCGCGGTGGAGCCGGGCTCGCCGCGCATCCATCGCTCGGTGCCGGGCCTGGACGAGGCCGCGCTCGAGTCCGTGTCGGGCTGGCGCTTCTCGCCGGCCCTGGGACATGGCGGCGCGCCCGTGCGCGTGAAGGTCGTGATCCCGGTGAAGTTCGCCCTGAGGTAGTTCCTTCGCGGTCCCGTAGAAGCCTTCATGAATCCCAAGCTCCGCTCGATTCTCTTCTGGATCCACCTGATCTGCGGCCTCATCGTGGGGCTCGTCGTCGGGGTGATGTCTTTCACGGGCGCGGCGATCGCGTTCGAGTCGCAGATCATCGAATGGGCGGACCGTGACGCCCGTCACGTGACGCCTCCCGCGGAGGGGGCTCCCAAGCTGACGCTGGAGGAGATGCTCGCGAAGGTGAAGGAGGCGAAGCCCGCCGTGCCGCCCTCCGGAGTGACGGTGTACCCCGGGGCGGAGAGCGTGGTGTCGGTGGCCCTGGGCCGCGGCGCCACGGTCTACGTCAATCCCTACACCGGTGAAGTCCGCGAGCCGGGCGCTCAGGGCTGGCGGTCGTTCTTCCACACGATGGAGGATCTGCACCGCTGGCTCGCGGCGTCCGGCGACAACCGCGCCGTGGGCAAGGCCATCACCGGCGTGGCCAACCTGGCGTTCCTGTTCCTGGGCCTCACGGGCCTGTTCCTGTGGTGGCCGCGCAAGTGGAACCTGCGCGCCATGCGGCCCATCCTGTGGTTCCGCCGCGGGCTCAAGGGCAAGGCGCGCGACTTCAACTGGCACAACGTGATCGGCTTCTGGTCGCTGCCCGTGCTGGTGGTGCTGACCACGTCCGGCGCGGTCATCTCCTATAAGTGGGCGTCGAACCTGGTCTTCACGCTCACCGGCAACGAGCCGCCCGCCGCGCAGGGACCCATGGCCGCGGCGCCCGTCGTCGTTCCCACGCCCGCGCCAGGGACGCAGCCCCAGCCGCTGGATGCGCAGTTCGCGGCGGTGATGAAGCAGTCCAACGCCTGGGAGACCATCACCCTGCGCCTGGCCACGCCTCCGGGCGCTGGCGCCCCCGGCGGCCGTCCCGAAGGCGCCCCGCGAGGCGAGGGTGGCCAGCGTGGCGAAGGTGCCCAGCGCGGTGAGGGTGGTCCTCGCGGCGAGGGTGGTCCTCGCGGCGAAGGCCGTGCGGAAGGTCGCGGTGGTCCGAAGGGCCCGCAGGCCAGCGCCTTCACCGTCCGCGAGCAGGAGCGCTGGCCGCTCTTCGCCAACAACACGGTGTCGCTGGATCCGTTCACGGCCCAGACGCTGAAGACGGAGACGTACGCGGACTTCAACAGCGGCCGGAAGGTGCGCACGTGGCTGCGCTTCCTGCACACCGGCGAGGCGCTCGGGTGGGTGGGCCAGCTCATCGCGGCGCTCGCGTCCTTCGGCGCCGTGTTCCTCGTCTACACCGGCTATGCGCTCTCCTGGCGCCGCTTCGTCCCTCGCCGGAAGACGCAGGCCGTGGCGCCCCCGGCCCCGGTGGCACCGCCCGCGGAAACGAATATAAACGCCGCCTGATGTGATAATTCGGTAAACCCAGACAGCCCCGAGGCTCGGACCGCGAGAGTGGATCCGGGCCTCATCGTTTTCACTCGGCGGCGTGTGGCATTCGGCTGGCTGATGCAAGGCAGTGCCGTTGCGATCGCCTGTCTTTGGAAATCAGGGTGTTGACGGGAAGAAATTTCTTGTAACGCGAATCAGGGTCCTGCATATGAGAATCATTCTCATTTAGGCAGTGCCTCCCATTCCGAGGGGATTCGTGTCCACAGCCAAGCCCGGTCGTACTGGTATCCGCTCTTCCAATGGCAACCCTGGAGGCGTGCGCGGCACGCTCTGGCCCTGGGGGCCCGCTGCCGTGGGTCTCGCCTCCGCGCTGGCCGCGGGTGGCGCGGTGGCGCAGGAGACGCCGGTGACGGGTGAGACGTCCGCGCCGGTGCAGGAGTCCCGGCCGGCGGAGACCCCCCGGGTGGGCCAGGATGCCCCGGCCCCGGAGCGCACCCCGGAGTCCGCGCCCACTGGCGCGCCGGAGGCGGAGGCCGGTCAGGACGACGCGTACGTCCTGCCGGAAGTGTCCGTGGAGGGCGAGACGGAGAAGTACAACGTCACCGAGCCCAGCCTGGCCCGGCTGCCGCGGCCGCTGGTGGACACGCCGCAGACCATCACGGTGGTGCCCGAGCGCGTGATGGAGGAGCAGCAGGCGATGACGCTGCGCGACGCGCTTCGCAACGTGTCCGGCATCACGGTGACGGCGGGCGAGGGTGGCCGCCAGGGTGACTCCTTCTCGCTGCGCGGCTTCTCCGCCCAGACGGACACGCTGCGCGACGGCGTGCGTGACCTGGGCTGGTTCACCCGCGACACGTTCAACCTGGAGGGCGTGGAGGTCTACTTCGGCCCGTCGTCGGTGCTGTTCGGCCGAGGCTCCACGGGCGGCGCCATCAACCTGGTGACGAAGAAGGCGCGCAAGGGCTCCTTCACGGACCTGCGCCTGTCCGGCGGCACGGCGCCGATTGGCCGCATCGAGGCGGACGTCAACCAGGAGCTCTCCGACAGCGTGCAGTTCCGCGTGAGCGCCGTGGGGCAGCTGGCGGGCGTCGCGGGCCGCGACGTCGTGAAGGAGAACCGCGCGGGCATCGCGCCGTCCGCGCGCTTCCAGCTGGCGGACAAGGTCGCCCTGGAAGTGGACTACTTCTACCAGCACGAGGACAGCGTGCCGGACTACGGCCAGCCGTACTTCAACGGCTACCCCGTGGGCGTCACCCTGGACGTGCCCCGTGAGAACTTCTACGGCGTGAAGGACAGCGACGCGGAGCTCGTCAACGTCCACATCGGCTCGGCGCGCCTGCTGGCGGACCTGGGCAACACCTTCCGCCTGACGAACACGCTGCGCTACGGCGGCGTGGACCGCTTCGCCCGGCCCACCGCGCCGCGTGGCCTGACGCCGGCCACGGACCCCACCACCATCGGACGCCAGCGCTTCGAGACGTCCACGGACAACACCTACTTCGCGGACCAGCTGGACGTGCGCGGCGTGTTCAACACGGGCTTCCTCAAGCACACCGCCAACTTCGGCCTGGACGTGTCCCGCGAGCAGCGTGAGCTGGGCCGCGTCAACCTCACCACGGCCAGCGGCAACCTGCCCGCGGACCTGTTCGAGCCGGACAACAGCCCGGACCTGTCCGGCGTGAACCGCGTCCCGGGCGCCACCAACTACAGCCGCCAGTGGAACCTGGGCGCGTACGCGTCGGATCAGATCCAGATCGGCAAGTACGTGGAGGTCCTGGGCACCCTGCGCCTGGACAACCTGCACAGCGACTACGAGACCCAGGCCGCGAACGGTGACGTGGCCGCCTTCGAGCAGGAGAACAGCCTGTTCAACTGGCGCGTGGGCCTGGTGCTCCACCCGGCGGAGAACACCAGCGTCTACGGCATGTACGGCACGTCCCAGAACCCGAGCGCGGAGCTGGCCACGCTGGCCAACGACACCGTCACGCTGGATCCGGAGAAGAACGAGACCTTCGAGGTCGGCGCCAAGGCGGACCTCATCGCGGAGCGCCTGAGCGTCAACGCCGCGCTCTTCCGCACCAACAAGCTGAACGCGCGCGTGCCGAACTCGGATCCGGACGGCCCGCCCACCGTGCTGGAGGGCAAGCAGCGGGTGCAGGGCTACGCGCTCGGCATCGCGGGTTCGCCGGTGCGCCGCTGGAACGTGTTCGCCAACTACACGTTCCTGGACGCGAGCATCCGCGAGCACAGCAATGAGTTCCTGGTGGGCCAGCGCCTGGTGAACACGCCCAAGCGCAGCTTCTCGCTGTGGACCACGTACGCCATCCTGGACAACCTGTCCGTGGGCGGCGGCGCCACCTACCAGGACGTGGCCCCGGTGAACAACCCGGCCAACGCGACGGTGCTGCTCACCAAGGTCCCCAACTTCTGGCGCTTCGACGCGTTCGCCTCGTACTCCATCAAGAAGGTGGACCTGCAGCTCAACGTCTACAACCTGACCGACAAGCTCTACTACGACTCGTACTACGGCGGTCAGGCCGTGCCGGCGGACGGTGTTTCGGCGCTGCTCTCAGCGCACGTGCGGTTCTAGTCGCGCGCAATTCCCGCCGGGCGTAGGAGGACGTTCATCATGATGGTGCACATCCCGCAGGTGCTCACGCCCGAGCAGGTGGCCCACTGCCGCGCCGTCTTCGACAAGGCGGCGTGGGAGGACGGCCGGACCACCGCCGGCAAGCAGTCCATGCAGGTGAAGAAGAACCTCCAGCTGCCCGAAGGCAGCCCCGCTGCCCGGGAGCTGGGGGACCTGGTGCTGGCCGGCCTGGAGAAGAGCCCGCTGTTCATCTCCGCCGTGCTGCCCCAGCGCGTCTTCCCTCCGCTGTTCAACCGCTACGAGTCCGGCATGGACTTCGGCTCGCACGTGGACAACGCCATCCGGCCCATCCTGGGCACGAACCAGCGCATCCGCACGGACGTGTCCGCCACGCTCTTCCTGAGCGACCCGGACAGCTACGACGGTGGTGAGCTGGTGGTGGAGGACACCTACGGCAACCACGCGGCGAAGCTGCCCGCGGGGGACCTCATCGTCTACCCGTCCACCAGCCTGCACCACGTCACGCCGGTGACGCGCGGCGTGCGGCTGGCGTCGTTCTTCTGGATCCAGAGCATGATCCGCGACGCGGGGCAGCGCTCGCTGCTCTTCGACATGGACACGTCCATCATGCAGCTCACCCGCGAGGTGCCCAAGAGCCCCGCGCTGGTGATGCTCACGGGCGTGTACCACAACCTCCTGCGCCAGTGGGCGGAGCCCTGAGCCGCGTCGGAGCCGTTACTCCGGGCTGACGTGCAGGGTGAGCACCGGACACGCGGCGCGGCCCACCACCTTCTGCGCCACGCTGCCCAGCAGCATGCGGGTGAGCCCCTTGCGCTGGTGCGTGCCCATCACGATGAGGTCGTACTTCCCGCGCTCGGCCTCCTCCAGCACCACGTTGCCCGCCTCGCCAATCACCACGCGGTGGGACAGGGCGACAGGCGCGGTGCCGTCCACCTTGCGCAGCAGGGATTCCAGTTCCTTGCCCGCGGTGTCGCGCGCCATCGCCTCCAGCGAGGTTGCGTCCCAGCCGGGCGAGGCCACCAGCAGGTCCGGCGCCACGTACTGCGGCGGCTCCCAGGCGTGCAGGACGTCCACCGTCGCGCCGAAAGGGCGGGCGAGTTGCAGCGCGTAGTCCACGACGGACCGGGAACCGTCCTTCAGGTCCACCGGCACGAGGATGCGTGAAGGGCCAGCCATGGGTGTCCTCCTGTGGGAACAATGAACGGTTAATGCCCGACCGCCTCCAGGGCAAGGGGGCGTGCAGGGAGAGCCGAGCAGCGGGGCGGGCACGCAGGGCCATCCGCGCATGGACACCTTCCTGTCCGAGGTCCTGCCCCCCTATGCGCCCTCCCATCGACAACGGTACCGTGCTCATCATCGGCGCAGCTGGCGGCATCGGCCGCGAGCTTGCCCGGCTGCTCTCCCCCCGGGTCAGGACCCTGGTGCTCGTCGCGCGCGACGTGGACGACCTGGGGAGCCTGCGGGAGGAGCTGCTCGTCCGGAACCCCACCCTGGGGGTGATGATCCGCGCGTGCCGGCTGGATGATCCGCGCGCCGTGGACGCGCTGTTCGAGCACCTGGAGCGCCACTACGTCCGCGTGGACGTGCTCATCAACAACGCGGACCATTCCTCCAGCGGCCTGTACGCGGAGGAGCGCTGGAAGCGCATCGAGGAGCTGGTGCATGCGAATGTGCTGGCCCCGGCCATGATCACCCACCGCCTGCTGGGCCCCATGCTGGAGCGCGGGCGGGGTGGCATCCTCACGGTGGGCTCGGGCGCGGCGCGCCTGTTCCTCCCGGGGGCGGTGGCGTTCTCCGCCACGCAGCGCTTCCTGGACGGCTTCAGTGAGTCGCTGCGCCTGGAGCTGAAGGACGCGGGCATCCCCGTCACCTTCGTGGCCCCCGGCCCGCTGGCGCTGGAGCCGCACCTGGACGGAGAGGTGACGCCGTTCTTCGAACTGTCCCTGCGCCAGTGCGCCCGCGAGGCCCTGGAGGGCTTCGAGCGGGGCGAGGCGCTGGTGTACCCCGGCCTGGGCCACCGTTGGGTGATGCGGCTGCTTCGCTTCCTGCCGCGCTCCTTCAAGCGGGGCCTGGGGCGGCTGGCGCTGGGCGGCCTCAAGCGGACGCTGCTCCTGAAGCCGACCGGGCCCACCGGAACGGATGCGCCCCCCCAGCCGGTGCTGCTGGCCAGGGGGGAGCCTTCGTCCGCGACGTAGACGATGGGCGACTACAGGCCGATTTCGGCCAGGCGCGCCTTCACGCGCGTGGCCTTCACGCCGGTGTTGGCCGTGCCGCGGCCCTGCGAGTTGCCGCCGACGCCGATGTGGTGCAGCGCCACCACCTGGTTCGTGGACGTGGAGATGACGGGCGAGCCGGACGAGCCGCCCAGCGTGTCCGCGTCGTAGGAGATGTCCGTGGTGCTGTAGTTGCCGTTGAGCACCTTGCCCGGCGAGGACTTCTTCGTCGGCACGCAGGACGACGTCGTGTAGTAGTCGCAGTTCTGGTTCACGACGTACACGGTGGCGTTCGTCGCCGCGTTGGCGGTGGCGACGGTGAGGAAGCCGTACACCTGGCCGGGCAGCTGGCCGTTGACGGCCGAGCAGCGCAGCGCCGTCATGTCGTCACCGCTCCACGTCTTGATGAACGTGGCGCACGGGTACCAGACGCGCGAAGCGGACGCGACGCCGTCCTCGTAGTTGAACGACACGCGCGCGCCCACCGCTTCCGACGCGCTGCCCACGCAGTGGTTGTTGGTGATGATGACGTCGTTGGAGACGAGCCACGCCGTGCAGCGGCTTCCCACCGCCGGGATGGAGAGGTAGCCCACCGCCAGGGACTTGGTGCGCTGCGTGCCCGTGAGGGACGTGGCGCTCACCCAGTTCAGCGAGCCCACGATGACGTTGGACTCCTGCGACGCGAGCGGCTCCGCGTCCGGCACGTCCATGGGCTCCACGGAACCACACGCCGTCAGGCCCATCACCAGCATCGCACCCACGAGCTTCTTCGCGGCCATCACTGAATCTCCCCCCGCGCGGCATTGCGCGGCGCGGGGGCCCTACGCACGCCCCGTGCCATGGCGCCCGTCAGAGGGAGCCCGGCGTCACGCCCCCGTGACAGTGGTGCGTGGATGCTCCGTGCAATCCGGTTGCGTTTGTAAAGAAACGTCACAATCCGCGGCGAATCCCCAGCCATCCCGGGAACTTGCGTGATTTTCCGGGAGTGCCGCTTTTGCGGACATGCGGGGTGCGCCCCTGTCCCAGGCGGAGACAGGGGCGGGGAGGGCGGAATTCTTCAGCCGATGATCATGTCCTCGCGCTCGAGGGTGCCTTCCTCGAAGCGGCGGAGGTTGAAGCGGGTGAAGAGCTCGTCGGAGTCGCCGGAGGTCATCCACCGGGCCATCCGCTCCGCGACGGCGGGGGCCATCATGAAGCCGTGGCCCACGAAGCCGGACAGCTGCAGCAGGTTGTCCATGCCGGGGGTGCGCCCGAGGATGGGGTTGTTGTCTGGGGTGACGTCGTAGAGCCCGCCCCACTGGCGCAGCACCTTCACCTGGCCCACGTGCGGCAGCTGCTCCGTGAGGGCCTGGGCGAAGCGGGCCACGAAGCGCAGGGTGCTGCCCATGTTGGGGCCGGCGGGCTCCTTGGGGTCGCCCATGCCGCCCACGATTTCACCGCGCATGGACTGGCTGAAGTACAGGCCCGTGTCGAGCACCGACACCAGCGGCGACAGGAAGGGCTTGAGCGGTTCGGTGCTGAGGATTTCGTGGCGGTGCGGCTCGTTGGGCAGCGTCACGTCCGCAAGCTTCGCGACCTGCGGGCTCCACGCGCCGGAGGCGAGCACCACGGTGTCGCAGGCGATGTCGCCCCGGTCCGTCTTCACCTTGCGCACCTGGCCGTTGCTCGTCTCGAAGCCGGTGACGTTGGTGTACGTCTCCACCTTCACGCCGCGCTTCACGCAGCCCTGCGCGTAGCCCCACAGGAAGGCCCAGGGGAAGATGACGCCGTCCTCCGGGTTGTAGGCCGCCGTCACGCAGTCCTTCATCGTGAGGTCCGGGACGATCTGCCGCGCCTCGTCCGCGGTGATGATGCGCGTGGGCACGCCGTACTTGTTGTGCAGGGCGGCGTTGCGATCCAGGCGGTACGCGGTGTCCTTGCGCTTGGCCAGGAACAGGTAGCCACCCTGGCGCAGCCACACGTTGACGCCCAGGTCGCGCGCGAAGCCCTTCATCAGGTCGATGGAGCGCTTGGCCAGTTCAATCAGCGCCGGGGTGCCCCACTGCATGCGCACGCCACCGCCGTTGCGGCCGGACGCGCCCGCGCACAGGTAGCCGCGCTCCAGCACGACGACGTCCGTCTCACCACGCAGGGCCAGGTTGTACGCCAGCGACAGGCCCATGATGCCGCCGCCGATGATGACCACCTTCGCCTTCTGGGGCACCGGCCCTTCCGGGCGCAGCGCGGACGGGAAGTGCTCCAGTTCCTGGGGCACGCCGCCCACGGGCGGGACGGACTCGTCCACGGGAGCGCTGCCGAGCACGCGCAGCTCCGTGGGGTACAGCGGCGGGCGCGGCGTGAAGGGCACCACGCCCTCCGGCTTGAGCGCCGGGGCCTTCTGCTTGAGCAGTGCGGCCACCGCGGCGTGGCAGCTCTTGCCCTGGCAGATGCCGGTGCCGAAGCCCGTGTAGCGCTTCACCGACTCCACGTCGTGGTAGCCGCGCTCGATGGCGTGCTCCACGTCCGTGACGGTGACGTCCTCGCAGGTGCAGACGAGCGCCTTGCTCATGACAGCCCTCCCAGCAGCGCCTGCGCCGCGCGCGCGCCCATGGCCGCGGCGTCCTTTGCCGTGCCGACCTTCGCCACGTCGCCCGCGACGAACACGTCCGCCGCCTGCGTGCGCCCGTCCGCGTCCGCATCCACGCGGAAGTGGCCCGCGTCCGGGTCGAACTCCACCTTCGCGCCGCCCTGGCGCGCCAGCTCGAAGCCCGGCGTCACCGGCACGGACACCACCACCGCGTCGCACGACACCTTCTGCTTGCGCCCGCCCTGGGGCGTGAAGCTCAGCGCCGTCACGCCTCGCAGGCCGTGGGCCTTGAGCCCGTCACCAATGACGGCCTTCGGGTGCGCGTTCGCGGGCAGCGGGCCCTTCAGGTCCACCACCGCCACCACCTCCACGCCGCGCTGGGTGAACAGGTGCGCCAGCGCGTGCAGCTCCGGGCCGTGGCCCACCAGCGTCGCCACCTGGGGCGCCACGTCGTGCTTGCGCAGGAGCAGGCTGGCCGCGCGGCCCGCGATGACGCCGGGCAGGTCGTTGTTCTCGAAGGGGAGGGTGGGGGGATGGCCGCCCACCGTGAGCAGGAAGCGCTTCGCGTAGACCTTGAGCAGCCGCAGGTTCGCCGCTTCTTGCGACGCCACCGCCAGGTAACGCCCGTGCTCGTCGTCATACAGGCCAATGACGGTGGCGTTGCGCACCACGCTGCCCTGCGGGAACGCGGTGGCCTCCGGCACGAAGGGCGCGTTCTCCTCCGGGGCGCCGTGGGCCAGCCGTCCGCCCAGGTTCGCGTCGCGCTCGAAGAGCAGGAAGGGCACGCCCTGTCCGGCGAGCACCCGCGCCGCCTCCAGGCCCGCCGCGCCGCCGCCCACCACCGCGACGGAGGTGTGGAAGGTGCGAGGGGGCAGGGGCTCCGGGCCCGCTGCCTTGGGCAACAGGCCCAGGCCGGCCAGCTGCCGGGCCACGCGCGCCATCACGTCCTCCGCCACCGGCACGCCCGCGAACATCTCGTGATGGTCCAGGCGCTTGGGGAAGAACCAGTCGATGGTCTCGAAGATGTCCACCTTCGCGGACGGGTACGCGTTCTGCCGCTCCAGCCGCATGCCCTCCTTCGCGGGGGTGCGGCACGTGTAGACGTTGGGCAGCCCGTCCACGCGCATGAGGCAGTGCGAGCAGGCCGCGGCGAAGCAGTACGGCCCGCGCGGGCGGTGGTACTTCACGGAGCGGGAGAGGACGTTCTCGCCCGCGGCGATGAGGGAGCACGCCACCGGCTCGCCTTCGATGGCGGGGATGCTCTCGCCCTCGAGGTCCACGGTGATGGCCCTGCCGCGCGGGGTTGCGTCTGGGAGGCGTCGCATGGGTGCCGCGCAAAATGGCGCACCCGACGGAGCCGGTCAAAGCCTGTCAGCGGCCGCCCGCCCACCGTCAACACCCCGTGACGACAGCGCAGGTGATGGCGCGCGAGCACGGCACTTGTTGGAGAAGGAAAAGCCCCACTCCCGGTGCGCTTGGGAGCGGGGCTTCATGATGCGGTGTGGCAATCCGGGGGGCCGTGAGGCCGGGTGCGTCAAACCGGGTGCTCGCTCCGGGGGAAGATGGGCTCCGGCATGCCCCGGCCGCGGTAGCCGAACCGGGTGCGGATGACCGCGCCGAAGGCCAGCGGGTTGAGGATGAGGTTGAGCAGCACGCCCACCACCGGGATGTGGCTGATGAGCAGGATGAGGCCCAGGCCCAGGGCGAGCACCACCGCCTGCGTCTTGCGGCCGCGCATCACCGGCAACCGCGTGCCCACCTCGCTGGCGATGGCCGCGTAGCCCAGCGCCGTGCCCAGCATGGAGGCGACCAGGAGGGCGAACGCCACCGGGATGCCGATGAGCGTGATGCACAGGACGATGGTCAGCGGGATGAGGGCCAGCGCGCCCACGATGCCCACCCAGAAGTTGCGGGCGGGGTTGGCGCGGATCTCATCGCCCAGCTCCTTCATGCGCGCCGGGAAGAACATCTGCCCCAGGAAGCCCAGGCCGAAGAGGAGCGCGAACTGGAGGATGAAGGACGCAAGGCCCCCGCCGCGGCCGTCGTGGTCGTCATCGTCGTCGTGGTCCACCGACGCGTCGTGGTTCTGCCCGTCCTGCATGCCGCGCTTGATCTCACCGGCCACCATGCGGCCCAGGCCCGCGCCGCCGAAGGACTCCAGGCTGCCCTCCACGATGGCGCCGTCCGCCTTCTGCACCTGCCCGCCGAAGGCGGACACGTCGCCCTCCACCTGCGCGTTGGGCCCCAGGATGACGTTGCCGCCGAAGGCGTGCGCGTCTCCCTCCACGTGGCCCTGGATCTCCAGGTTGCCGCCGAAGGCGACCGCGTCGTCCTCCACGGTGCCCTTCACGATGAGGTTGCCGCCGTACACGACGGCGCTCTCCACGGACTCGCCCTCCTTCACCTCCAGGTTCTGTCCGCGCGCCACCACGTCCCGGGCGCCGCGCTTGCCCTTCTTGTGCTTGAAGCTGTCGCGGAAGCTGCGGATCTCCTCGCGGATGCGCTGCTTGGCGGCTTCGGCCTCTTCCTTCGCGGCCTGCTTGGCCTCATCGCGAGCGCGCCTCGCCTCTTCGCGGGCTTCCTCACGTGCCTCGCGGGCCTCCTCCGGCGTCGCGTCCTCGTCCAGGGTGGGCGGGTCGGGAGGCGCC
>NZ_RAWQ01000263.1:0-11776 GCF_003668965.1 Corallococcus sp. AB030 | reverse complement strand
CCCCAGCCCCCCATCACCTGCAACTCGAAACCGCCCTCGGGGTTCCTGTGCCGCACGAGGATGACCGTCCCATCCAGGTGGGCCAGCGTCATCGGCTCCAATGTCCCTCCGGCCTTCCCCCAGTCATGCACCGCGGACAGCGACAGCATGTACTGCAAGGGATTGCGTGGGCGGCCGAAGAGAAGGTGCTGCGCGTCCAGGACGACTTCTGCTCCCATCAGCCGCGCACCCAGCACGTCCGAGGCGAAGGCCTCCACGTACACAGGTCCCAGCAGGCCCGTCACCACCGCCCCGGCGGGGTGGTAGTCGGGGTTGCCTCGGTTGTTGTAGCGACGCACCAGGTGCCCGGACAGCAGGGTGTAGGACTCCAGGGCGCCCATCCACAGCGAGTTCGGGGCATCCCCTCCCACCGTGAGGATGCGCACCACCTGGCCCCAGTCGGACAGCGTGTCCCAGTCCTCCTTCCGCACGAGGCCGGCCCCTTCCCCACCGCCCCACATCCGCAGCCGCACCGGGGCACCCAGGCCGAGGTGAAGCACTCCGGGTCTGGCGACCACCAACCGCGGCGCCACCTGCAGAAAGCCCTCGTCTCGTCCCACCGTCCCCCGCGAATGCAACGCCAACGTCGTGGTCTCCAGGCTCACGAGGTTCGCCCAGCGCGGGCTTGAGTCGGGCGGCGAGGGGCGCGGAGGAGCGTCCTTGAGCTGTGCCTCTCCCTCCTCACCGGAAGGCTCGAGCGGTACGAACCCATCCGTCTCGGTGAAGAGGGAGTCCACCACCGCTTCAGAGTCCTGGGAGTCGGCAGGCTCCTCCGCCCACCCCGCTCCGGATAACAGCGGCAGCAACACGACGGCCCAGCTCCGACGCACGAACATCGACGCCTCCCGAGAAGGGATCCACTATCGGACGGCCGAAGCCAAAGCGGACCTGGAGGTGAGCAATGCTCCCTCACGTCCCCGCGATGCTCCTCGACGTTGGCGTGAGACTCAGGGAAACGTCACGTCAGGGGCCGGCGTGGTCCCAGGCTGGATCCTCCGCCGCGAACTGTTGGATCCACCCTCGCACGGTGAGTCCCGCGCCGTTCGCTGCTTCCGGCTGGGAGAGGAGCACGTGAGGATTGCCCGGCAGGTAGAAGGTCTTCACGTTCGGCGCCGCGGAAGCGCGGACCGCCTCCAGGCCGGACTGCACCTGCGCGCCTTCCAGTCCGAAGTAGAGGGAGATGGTGCCGTCCTGGAGGTACCCGAGCATCCCGTAGCGCCGGGGAGCGGGGAGCAGCCGCGCGGACGCGCCCAGCACCGCCGACAAGCCCGTGTCGCACCCGGTGCAGCCGGGAGGGAACTCCATGCCCCAGCTCGCGCGCATCGTGCCGTAGCGGCCATCCCCCTGTGTGTTGATGATGAGCCCCGAATCATTCAGCACGTCCACCCGCGCCCAGGGCAGGGCCTTCTGCACGCGCCACGCGTGGAACGTCGCCCCGTAGCCGCCCGCGCTGATGCCGGTGAGCCAGACGCGGTCGGCCTGGGGGAAGGTCGGCTGGAGCCGTCGCAGGTACGCATCCATGTTCCGGGCGCCGACGTGTTCGACCTTCTTGGGGCCGAACCAGTCATACGTCTGGATGCGGGTGCCCGCGTGGAGGTCGCCCGTGCAGTAGGGGATGTAGACGAAGCTCGCGTCGCGGAAGGGATTGCGGACGTCGTCGCGGTCGAAGAGCGCCGCGAGTTCCGGCGCGCGGGCCTCGGCCAGCACGGGAGCCGCACCCATCGTGTCGGTGATGTGCGTGGCCGTGCCCAACGCGCAGGCGGCGGCCTCCCAGCACGCGCCACCGCCCGCGAGGAAGACGACGACCCGCTTGGAGCGGTCCGTGAGGTTGACGGCCATGCCCGTGGACGTCCCGTTCGCGCAGTGGGCGTCGGAGACGGGCACGAACGTCCAGGATTCAGGGGGCGCGTCGATGGGGGCGCCCGCGTCCACCGTGTAGGGGATGGACGGGAGATCGTAGTCACCCGCTCCCGCGTCCGGCGGTCCCCCGCTGTCTCCGGGAGGATTCGCGCAGGCGGAAAGGACCAGGATGCCCAGGAGCGTCACGAGGCGGGTCGGCATGTCTTCGAATAACACACATGCCGTGCGGCGGGCCTCCTCCCCGGCGACGGCCTCCCTCCCTCAGCCGCGCTTCGCACGCAGCGTGGCTGACCTGCCCGTCGGCCCCACCGGCGACCCGATGTCGTCCCCCTGCACGGCGATGATCGCCAAGCCCAGCCCTACCCAGCACCAACCGCGCCACCGCCCCAGGCACCTGGTCGAGTCGGACGCTGCGGGGGGCCATGGGGGATGGCGGGCGCGCAGCCCACTTCACGACCGGTGCTCGCGCTTGATTCGCGCCCGCGTCAGTGCTCGCTCCCTGTCAGGCTGGATCCAGGTTCCATGCCCCCTCCTCCCAGCGCTTCAGCACCTCCGAGGCCTCGAACGCCGCCAACCCTTCGCCGCCCGCTGCATGCTCCAGGACGGCCTTCGCTTCGTGGGTCCTGTAGCGAAGCAGGTATGCCGCTGCCGCGACTCGAACATCCATTCGTGAGTGATTCAGCAGGACCGTGAGTGCCTCGCGACCTTCGTCGCCGATCTCCCGAAGCTTCCTCATCGCGGCCTGGTACTTCTTCGCGTGCTTGTTTCCGGTCTTGGCGTCTCCCCGGAAGATCGCGTCAGTCTGCGCCTCAACGTGAGAGGCGAATTCATCGACGAGTGCCGCAGGCGTCATCGCCAGATTCCCTTCTTGATGTTTTCGATGCCCCCTGCGGACATCATCAGCATCGAGGGGCAGAGCTACCGGTGCAGAGCCGCCGAGGAGAGTGCGGCCGCGCGCAAGACGAAGGCGAAGCGATACGGAAGCACCGTTGTGGAGACAGCCCCCTTGCTTCCGTCCTGACTCCCCTATCGAACGAGGACGGAAGCAATTGCGTAGGGGCGCCCTGACCTTCAGGACAGGGCACGCGGCATCACGGCAGGTACGTCACCTCCAGCTTGGGACGCTTGGACGCGTCCGGGTACTCCCGCGAGTAGTAGCTCGTCGCGTAGTACGGGCCGTTGAGCCGGAAGGAGATGCGCCGGTCGGTGGCGTCCGAAGCGGTCTGGAGCACGGAGATGAAGGCCGGATCCTCCGTGACGCCCACCTGATCGAAGTACGGGTTGACGGAGGGATACCAGATCCACCACGTGCCAAGCAGCGACCAGTACGGCCACGGCTGGTTGTCGTAGGTGATGGTGTATTCGTCCCAGGTGTTGTCCCACAACGGGTACACGTACACGTTGCCATCACCGCCGGGCGAGCGGCCCGTGAACGCCGTGGCGGACAGCTTCACGGCCTGGATGTGGGCCCCCGCGGGGATGCTGCCCAGGTTGAACCGCAGGAAGAACTTCCGGTCCCACCGGTAGTCGATGAGCAGCGACTGCTCGCCGCCGTAGTTCAGCGTGTTCTCACCGTGGTCGCCGCCGGTGATGTACGCATCCGCCTCGGGCTCCAGCGCCACGGTGACGGGCTCGTTGTCCCGGTAGGTGATGGTCAGCGCCGGACGCTGGGCCGCGGTGGCGTACTCACGCGAGCGATAGCGCGTCTTGTAGCCCGGCGAGTGCAGCCGGAAGCTCACCCTCTGGTCGCCCGCGACCTCTCCCTGCACGACGGGAATGAGCGCGGCATTGGAGTTGACGCCCAGCTTGTCCACCGGCGTGTAGTCGTACCAGAGGAACCACTCGCCCACCGGGGTCGCCGCCGGTGCGGGCCGGTTGTTCCAGGTGATGCCCATCTCCTGCCACGAATCGTCCGCGACGAAGGACGTGTAGACATTGCCGTCGCCCCCGTACGCGTAGCCGTCGTAGGCCAGCGCGCTGAGACTGACGGCCGTGATGACCGCATCCGGGGGAATGCTGCTCAAATCGAACCGCAGGTAGGCCTCGGCGTACCCCCGGTTCACGATGAACGTCCCATGGTTCCCGAAATTCGAGTCCGGTCCGTCCGGCGAGACGTAGGAGTCCGCGACGGGCGTGAGCGTCACCGTCGTGGACGCCGCCAGCGCCAGTGACGGGGCCGATAGAGCGGCCACCGCCAGCAGGGTTGTTACAGAAGATGTCGACGGAAGTCTGAAGCGACTCATCATGTCTGCCTTTTCGTGAAGAGAGCATCGATTGCTCCCAATCTCACGGACACGATGGAGTCGGTGTGTATTCAGGCCGGGTTGCATCCCGGGAAATGGAGGGTCGGCCATGAACCAGGCCGCCCGCGCTCAAGGGAAGGTCACATTCCCGAGCGTGATGCTCCGAGGCCCATCTGCCTCCCAGAGCTTGAGCGAGAAGGGCCCGTGGACTTCGGCCGCCGGAGCCTCTGCCTCCACGATCACGCGTCCTTCGCGTTTTCCCGGAAGGATGGACGTTGCTTGCCACACATGCAGGACCTTCAACTCCTGGCCAGACCTGTCTTTGAGCGTCGCCCCCTCCGCCCTCCACGGCAGCGCTCCGGACTTCACCTCAATCCATACATCCACGGCCACCAACTTGCTGGAGCGATAGCTTTTGAAGGTGGTCGCCTTCAGTCCGCTGGCCGGTGTCTTCGCGATGTCCCTTGTCAGGACCTGACCCGCCACACCGCTCGGGTCCAATCCGTCATGGATGAGGAGCCCCGTCAATCCACCCGGCATCTCGTGGTCAGACGCCATCCGAGCCAGTTCGCCCTTGCAACGCAAGACCTCCGCGCGCGCATCCCGGATTTCCTGCTGATACGTCTCAATCGTCCGCTGATTCCGATAGACCTCGATGGTGGCCTCTGCTTTCGCGGGATGCACCTTCAGCAGGAACACGGCGGTCGATGGCGCCGCACCGTTCCGGAAGCGCACTGTCATCTTGAACCGATCGCCCGGAGTGGTGCTCACCGAAGGCACGATCCTGAGGGTGGCCTGCCCCACATCGACCAGGGAGAAGCGTTGTCGGTCTTCCAGTTCAATGCTCTCCCGCTGCAACTCCGAGTCGAAGAGAAGCATCGTGGAAAGGCCCGGGCTGACCACGACTTCACTGACGCCCTCTGTACCCTCCGGGCTCAATTCGATGCGCCGCGCACCTGGCACTGAAGACGAAGCCTCCGGCTGCGCAGCCACCGCATTCCCTATGAGAAGCAGACCCAGGAGGACGACCCGTGATGAAGGAGGCACTCGACAATCTTTCCGTTCGATTCGCTATTCGAACTCAGCGACCGCCTTCACATCGGCGATCGTAAAGATGCGCGCCCGGGAGGGAGCGTCGTCGCCTGGTTCTCGCGCCACCCCCCTCGGCCCCTCTTCCGCATGGACGTCAAAACAGACGGGAAAGCTGTCGCCCTCGGGCGTCGTCGCCCAGGTGAGGCGAGCATAGACACGGTCACGCACGATGCTCCGCCCTGACAGGGCGGTCCTGCCCGGAAGGCCCTTCCAGTCGCCAATGCTGTAGACCTCAACGGGCCCCTCTCCGATTGAAATGACCCGGGGATCTCCCATGGCTAAGCGCGCCGGATGCTTGTCCCCAATGGCTATCCCCCACTTCGCCATGGCCTTCACGGCTCCAATTGGACACGGCTCCGGCGGCGGAGGCTGGCGCACCTGCGGTCCAGGACACGCGAGCGCCGTGCAAGCCGCCGCAGTGCTCACCGCACGGGCCATGACGCCCAGTCCTTTCTTCGCGGGCTTCTGGGGAAAACGAAGGGGCTGCGTGTCTTTCGGCGGCGTCGTCACGGTGGCTGAATCCTCCTGGAGCGTCGCGGGGAGCGCGACGGCCGCGGCGGTGGCCTCCGGCCCGGTGGGGGCCGCGGCGCGGTCAGCTTGAGGCGACTCGGAAGAAGCCGCTACTTCCTGACGGGCCGGGTCGCCCCTCTCGATTCGGGACGGCCAGAGCATCCGCGTCGCCCCCGCTGCGAACAGCACCAGGACCAGCGCAACCGTCGTCCAGGCCCGCGAACGCCCACGCGGTTTCGGCGCCGCCTTCACGGGGGGTCGGGGGACGGTCGTCGCGGCTTCGGCGGCGGGCGGAGTTGCCCGCTTGCCCCGGCGGGGCCGGTACAGGGGCGCACGCAGCCACAGTTCCTCGCTGTCCCGGCCCCCTTCCGTCGTCGCGCTGTCCTCACCGTAGGCATCGCAGAGCGGCACGTTCCACTGCGCGTCCGCGCCCGCCAGCACCCGCTCCAAATCCGTCACGGCGGCCAGGGCACTCAACGTGCGCGTCTCCGGCGTCTTCTCCAGCAGGCGCATGCACACATCGCTCAGCGCTCGGGGGACCCGTGCGTTCTCCACGTGCGGCGCCACCGGCTCGCGGTTCATGACGGCCTCGATGAAGCTGGGGTCGTCGGCCTCGTCGAAAGGCTTCCGTGCCGTCAGCAGCGCGTAGAGGACCAGGCCCATTGCCCATAAATCGTCCGGAGGCCCGGCCTCGTAACGGGCACCGAGCACGTGGACATGCTTCCGGAAGAAGCGCCACGCCTCCGGGGCGCGGTACTCCGGCGTCGCCGGCGGAAGGATGTCCACCGTCAGCCCCCGCGCGCCCTCGTAATCGCCGATGCCGAAGTCCAGCAGCTTGGCCACGCCGTCCGAGGCCCGCACCATGATGTTGGCTTCCTTCACATCCCGGTGCAGCACTCCCACCGCGTGCGAAGCCGCCAGCGCCCGCGCCACGCCCAGCACCACGCGCGCCACCTGTCGCGCAGTGGGGTTCTCTTCGTCCGCCCAGACGTCCAGCCGGCGCCCGTCCACGTACTCCATGGCGATGACGGCGAATTGCGGCGCCCCGGGCGGCCACAAGCCGTATCCCTGAAGTCCCACCACGTTGGGGTGGTGCAGCTTCAAGAGGATGGAGACCTCCCGCTCCACCCGCTCACCCACGCGGGGCAGGTGCAGCAGCTTCAAGGCGAAGGGCTGGCCCGCGTTGCGCGCGAGGTACACCGTGCCGAAGCCGCCCTGCCCCAGCTGACACTCCACCGCGTAGCCCAGCACCTCGGCCCCGGGCGGCAGGATGGCGGGTGGCGGCCTCATGACGTCCTTCCTCGGGAACTCCGGGCCACTCGCATGCGACGTCCTCTCCGCGCGGGCGTGCACGCTGCCAGCAGCCCGGTGTCGTCTGATAAACCTCGCGCGGCACCTGGGATGCCCCAGCTGCGCATCCTCCTCCACCTGCTCCCGAGCCGGTCCCATGAATGAAGAACTGGCCATCACCCTCGGCAGAACCGCCCGTGCCGCCCGCGAAGAGCAGGGCCTGACGCAAGCCGAGGTAGGCCCCCGCGTCGGCCTTCTCTCCACCGTCTACAGCCGCCTGGAGCGCGGGAAGATGCTGCCCAGCGTCCCAACGCTCTACCGGCTGTGCACGGAGCTGAAGGTGTCCCCGGAGGACATGCTGGGCCTCACCGCCCTGGTGCGAGGCCGCAAGGGCCAGCGCCCGCGCCCGCGTGAGGACGAGACCCCCGCCCTGCGGCGGCTGCTCTACCTCGCGCGCAAGCTGGACGCGGAGAAGCTGGAGGCGCTCCTTCATGTCGCCACCGTCCTGACCCGCTGAAGGCTGCTACTTCCGCGGGGGCAGTCCTCCGAACTCGTGCTCCTCCAGCCCTTCAGGGAAGAGGCCACCCTCGCCGAACTCCACCGCGGCCCGCAGGCAACTGCCCTCGGCCAGCACGAGCGCCACCTCTTCGGAAGCCTCGTGGCGCCCATAGCCCGGGTGCCGTTCCGCCAACGCGGCACGGAGCGCGCCACACAGGTCCGCCGCCGTGGCGAAGCGCTCCGTCGGGTCGGCTCGCAGGGCCGTGTGCAGCAGCGCCTTCACGTCCGGCGAGAGCCCCGCGACCGCCGCTTCGACGTCCGCAGGGCTGAACCTCGCGAGCAGGATGCGCATCTGCGTCAGCGGCAGGGAGGGGAGGATCTCAATCCGCAGGGGCGCCAGTCCCGTGGGGACCAGGTGCACGTCCTGCACGTCGAAGAGGTGCTTGCCGGTGAGTAACTCCACCAGCAGCACGCCCAGGCTGAAGACGTCGGAGCGCGGAGACAGCGGCTGCTTTTCCAGGTACTCGGGCGAGGCATAGGCCACGTCCCCCCGGACGAGGTTCATGGGGGACTCCTCGCGCCCCACCATCATCGAGTACGCCGCGCCGAAGTTCGTCAGCTTCACTCCGCCGTGCGCACCCACGTAGACGTGCCGGGGATTGACGTCGCGGTGGATGATGCCGAGCGGCCTGCCCTCCTCGTCCGTCAGCGCGTGTGCATGGTGCAACGCCTCCGCGAGCTCCGCGCCCACGTAGAGGCCGAAGGCCTCGGAGACAGGCCTGCCGCGCGCAACCCCCGCGCTGACCAGCGTCTCCAGCGAAGGCCCGTCCACGTGCTCCATGACGACGTGCAGGAAGTCCTCGTGCACCTTCCGGAAGTAGACCTGGGCGATGCCGGGATGGTTGAGGCGGAAAGCCAGCTGGACCTCCTCCACCAGCCGCTTGCGGCGCAGGTAGGTGGAGGGGTTGGGCAGCCTGCGCACGAGGCAGAGGCCCGACAATGCATCGTCTGCTTCCTGTCGCCGACGGGCCAACATCAGCAGCTCC
Organism: Corallococcus sp. AB030; assembly: GCF_003668965.1. NCBI lineage: Bacteria > Pseudomonadati > Myxococcota > Myxococcia > Myxococcales > Myxococcaceae > Corallococcus > Corallococcus sp. AB030. Next base: position 3,198 of record NZ_RAWQ01000263.1, on the reverse strand, counting down.
CCCGTCTGCATCCGCACCAGCTCGCGGACGGCCTCGTAACGGATGCCATCGACGCAGAAGAGGAGGCGCGGCGCCGCGGGCGTCGGCGGAGGCTGGCGACGCGCGGGCTGGGTGCTACCTCCGCGGTCGGGGGTGGACGGGGTCATGACTCCTCCGGGCATGAGCAGGGGCGCGAGCGCGCCGCACGGGGAGTCTTCACTTATTGAACTTTAAAAGTCCACCATGCTGAATCTATCAGGTGTTCTTCATGACCGGCGCGACGCCCTCCGCCTCTCAGGAGGTACCCAACGTTTGCTTCAGCTTCGCCAGCAGGTTGAGCGCGTCCAGCGGCGTCATCCGGTCAATGGATGCGGTCCGGAGTGACTCCAGCACCTCCGCATGCTCGGGAGGCGCGGCCACGGGAGCCGGCTGCGGAGCCCCACCGAACAGGCCCAGCTGTCCCGCGTTCACCGGGGCCACGCGCTTCGTGGAGCGCACCGCCACGCGGGGACGGCCCGCGTCGTCCAGCTCACCGGACTCCAGGTTCTGGAGCAGCTCGCGGGCGCGCGACACCACCTCCGGCGGCAGGCCCGCGAGCTTCGCGACCTCGATGCCGTAGGAGCGGCTGGCCCCGCCAGGAATCAGCTTGCGCAGGAAGATGACCTTGCCGCCCTGCTCCTTCACGGCGATGCACAGGTTCTTCACCCGGGGCCGCTCGCGCGCCAGGTCCACCAGCTCATGGTAGTGCGTGGCGAAGAGCGCTCTCGCGCCCACCTTGTCGTGGATGTGCTCCGCCACCGCCCACGCGATGGACAAGCCGTCGAACGTGGACGTGCCTCGGCCAATCTCATCCAGGATGACCAGGCTCTTCCTGGTGGCGTGATGGAGGATGTGGCTGGTCTCCGTCATCTCCACCATGAACGTGGACTGCCCTCGGGCCAGGTTGTCCGCCGCGCCCACGCGCGTGAAGATTCGGTCGCACAGGCCGATGCGCGCCGCCTTCGCCGGCACGAACGAGCCCGCCTGCGCCATCAGCGCCGTCAGCGCCACCTGCCGCATCACCGTGCTCTTGCCCGCCATGTTCGGGCCGGTGATGACCAAGAGCTGCGCGTCCTCTGGATCCAACCGCACGTCGTTGGGGACGAAGGACTCGCCGGAGCCCAGCATCCGCTCCACCACCGGGTGCCGGCCGCCCGTGATCGTCAGCCCCTCGCCCGTGTCCACCTGGGGCCGCGTATAGCCGTACTCCGCCGCGCACCGCGCGAAGGACACCAGCGCGTCCGCCGTGGCCACCGCCTCCGCCGCGGAACGGATGCGCGGCGCCGCGGCGATGACCTTCGTGCGCAGCTCCTCGAACAGCTGGAGCTCCAGCACCACGCGGCGCTCCTCCGCGGTGAGGACCTTCTCCTCGTACTCCTTCAGCTCCTCGGTGACGAAGCGCTCCGCGCCCACCGTGGTCTGCTTGCGGATGTAGTCCTTGGGCACCGCGTGGAGGTTCGCCTTCGTCACCTCCAGGTAGTAGCCGAACACCTTGTTGTAGCGGATCTTCAGCGAGGAGATGCCCGTGCGGTCCTTCTCCCGCTGCTCCAGCTTGAGCAGGTAGTCCTTGCCCGTGGTGGACAGCGCCACCAGGTCATCCAGCTCCGCGTGGTAGCCCGGCCGGATGAAGCCGCCGTCGCGGATGACCACCGGCGGCTCGTCCGTCACCGCGCGCATCAGCAGGTCCGCCAGCTCCGGCAGCGCGCCCAGCGGCCCGGACAGCGACTTCAAGAGCGACGCGTCACACCGCGCGAGCGCCGCGCCCAGCTTCGGCAGCTGCGTCAGCGACAGCCCCAACGCGCGCAAATCCCTCGCGTTGCCCGCGCCCAGCGACAGCCGGCCGCAAAGCCGCTCCAGGTCGCCCACCTCCTTGAGGGTGGCCACCAGCTCCTCGCGCCACACGCTCTTGCCGGACAGCTCCTCCACCGCGTCCAGCCGCGCTTCGATCTCCGGCAGCGAGCACAGCGGCGCGGACAGCCAGCGCGCCAGCTTCCGCGCGCCCAGGCCCGTGGCCGTCCTGTCCAACACGCCCAGCAGCGACCCCTTGCGGCCGCCGTCGCGCAGGCTCTTGAGCACCTCCAGGTTGCCCCGCGAGGACTCGTCCATCACCAGGCAGCCCGCGCGCTCCTGGCGCGACAGCCGGTCCACGTGCGCCGCGGGCGTCTTCTGCGTGTCCTTGAGGTAGCGCAGCGCGGCCCCGGCCGCCCCGGTGGCCAGCGGCGAGCCGTCCAACCCGAACGCGGACAGCGACTGCACGTTGAAGTGCGAGCGCAGGAACGCGGAGGCCCGGGTGTGCTCGAAGGCCGCGCCCTCGCTCTCCGCCACGGCCGGCACGCGCGACAGCCGCTGGCACACCTGAACCACCTCCGGCGCGTCCCGCATGCCCTGCGGCACCAGCAGCTCGCGCGGCTCCACGCGCGACAGGCCCTCCACCAGCTCCGACAGGCCCTGCGCCTCGAAGGTGTAGAACTCGCCGGTGGACGCCTCCAGCAGCGCCGCGCCGAAGCCCGCTTCCCCCCAGCACACGGCCGCGAGGAAGTTGCTGGCCTGCGGCTCCAGCACCTCGTCGTCCAGCACCATGCCGGGGGTGATGACCCGCGTCACTTCCCGCTGCACGATGCCCGGCCCCGCGCCCGGCTCCGTCACCTGCTCGCAGATGGCGACCTTGAGGCCGTGCTCCACCAGCTTCGCGATGTACCGGCGCGAGGAGTGGTACGGCACCCCGCACATGGGGATCTTGTCCGCGCCCTTGGCCCGGGCCGTGAGGGTGATCTGGAGAAGCTCCGAGGCCTTCACCGCGTCCTCGAAGAACATCTCGTAGAAGTCACCCAGCCGGAAGAAGAGCACCGTGTCCGGATGGAGCGCCTTCACCTCCAGGTACTGGCGCATCATCGGGGTCAGGGAAGCGATCTCCCGCGCACCCGCGGGGGCCTCTCCCGCTCCGACTTCCGGAGTCGTGTCCACGTCGGGCAGCACCACGTCCGCCGCCTTGCCTGTCTTCGCCTGCTGCGTCAACGCCATCCCCGACCTTCTCTCACGACCTTACCCCCGGATCAACGAACCGGCGCCCCTACCTGGTGCGTATGCCTACCACCGGCGTCCGACATTTCGGCGGGCTCCTTTCCGAAAACGGTTTGCTGGCCCTCCGCCCCCCGGCAGGCTGCCCGGCGACATGGCGAC
>NZ_RAWQ01000262.1:0-11811 GCF_003668965.1 Corallococcus sp. AB030 | reverse complement strand
CCACCCGCCCGCCAGCCTCTCCCTCCAGGCCCGGGACATCACGCGCGCCACGCGGGTGGTGCTCGCCATCGGCCCGGACGGAGGCTGGGTGCCCTTCGAGACCCAGCTGCTGGAAGCCCACGGATTCCTGCCCTTCTCGCTGGGCCCCCGCATCCTGCGCGTGGAGACGGCGGTGCCGGTGCTGCTGGGTCAGGTGACGCTGCTCAAGGCGCCGGCGCCGTAGCCGCGGGGGCCGCGGCCTTCGGGGGATGGTCCTTCTCCCAGGCCTCCAGCGGCAGCGGCTTGATGGTCTTGAGCACGGACACGTCCACCTTCGCAGCGGGCTTCTCGGTGCCCGTGCCGTCGACGACGGTGAAGTTCAGGCGGTTGATTTCATGCCCGCCCTCCGTCTCCACCACGACGCGCCAGTCGCCCGGCTTGAGCGGGATGCCCGGCTTCGCGTAGTAGCGGAAGCCGCCCTCCGAACCGTTGCTGCTCACCGGGGCACGATAGCCCTTGCCCAACGCCGTCCAGCCCTTCTCCGGGTGGTCATGGAACCAGCGCACGACCACGTAGTAACTCTCGAAGCCCTTGGGCGCGAAGATGCGGAAGAAGTACACGGGCTGCTCGCCGTTGCGCACCGTGAACTCCTGGTCGCCGTGGTGGAACGCCGTCCAGACCTTCCACCAGGGCTGCTCCTCCGACGTCAGGCGATACACGCCCGAGGTGCCATAGACATTCGGGGGGACCTTCTCCACCGCGTGGTAGATGCCGCTGTACTGCACCGCCAGGGGCACAGGCGGAATCACTCCCAGGAAGTAGCACCCGAGCAGTAGCGCCTGCGCGCCAAAACCGGGCACCGCCACCGTGCGCAGCAGCACCTTCTCATCCGGGCGCCACCGCTTGAGCACGCGAAGCAGTCCGTAGACGCTCCCGCACCCCAGCACGACGGACAGCGTGAAGATCCACCACCCCACCCGTCCAAAGAGCACCGGCAGCAGCGACGCGAAGTACAGCGTCACGCACAGGCTGAAGACGGCCACGCGGATGACGGGGCCCAATTGCCGGAAGCGCGGCAGCTCGTTGGCCACCAGCAACCCGAACATGCCCGCCATGAACAGGAGCGGCGTGAAGCCCGACGAGCTCTTGAACAGGAACAGCGTGAACGCGCTCAGCAGGCTGCCCATCAAGAAGTGCAGCGCGTCCTCGCGGAAGCGCCATACCTTGACCAGCAGCTTCGGCGGCTCCACGCCTTCCGGGTAGCGCTGCTCCAGCACCAGCAGGCCCGCGAGGATGGCCAGGTAGACGAAGTTCTGCACCTCCGTGAGCGCGTCGTCGACGGGGCTCAGCGTGAGGACGTCGTAGAGGAAGCCCGCGAAGAAGAAGAGGGCCATCTCCTGCTTCTCGTACTTCGCGCGGAGGGCCTGCACGCGGTCCACCAGCGTGGGCGTCTTCTCCGTGCTGACGAGGTCGTCCGGATCCGCGACCGCGGCGCCGGGCGTGGCGACCGCGACGTTCGCGCCAGGAGGAAGGGGGCCCCCCTCGACCGGCACGCCGGGCACTTCGGTGGACGCGTCCTGCGGCTTCGACTCAGGCGGTGTGACGGTGAGCACGGCGGCTTTCAACCCCTCTTGGCGACCGCCGCCCAGTCTACGCGGGGGACGGGGCCCGGGTCTTCCCCCCGGCCCCGCTCCCGCTCAAACGCCTACTTGCCGCCGGCGGCGACCAGGTCCTGCAGCTCGCCGCGCTCGGCCAGCTCCGTCAGGATGTCCGACCCACCCACGAACTTCCCGTGGATGTAGACCTGCGGAATGGTGGGCCAGCTGGAGTAGTCCTTGATGCCCTGGCGCACGGCAGGGTCCGCCAGCACGTCCACCGTGTGCACCGGGCCCAGCGGCTGGAGCAGTTGGAGGGCGCGCGCGGAGAAGCCGCACTGGGGGAACAGGGCATTGCCCTTCATGAAGAGGACGATGGGGTGTGACTTCACCGTCTCGTCGAACTGGGCCTTGAGGGTCGGATCCATGAATCGTTGCTCCTTCTTCAGCGGGGCCCGAGCTTCTTCCACTGCTCGGGCGAATAGGTCTTGAGCGCCAGCGCGTGCAGCTCGCCTGACTTGAGCCACTGCTGTAGCGGCGCGTACACCAGCTGGTGCTGCTCCACCATCGTCTTGCCAGTAAAGGCGGGGGAGACGACGCGAGCTTCGAAGTGGTCTCCCGTCCCCGTGGTGTCGTTGAACTCCACCTCCGAGCCCGGAAGGGCGTCCAGGAGGTAACGGCGAAGCGCCTCGGCGTCGAGCATCAGTTCATCCCCTTTCCCATCACCAGCATGGCCGGGTCCACGCCCAGTCCGCGCAGGGTGGCATCCCACAACTTCGCCGGGTCCTGTCCCAGCACCGCGTCCGCGGTGGCGTCGGCGTACAGCCACGAGCCCGCGGCGATTTCATTCTCCAGCTGCTTGGGGCCCCAGCCCGCGTACCCCAGGCAGAAGCGCACGCGCGGATCCGTCCGCTGCAGCAGCGGCCCCAGCGCGTCCAGCGTGACGCTCAGGTAGAGGCCCGGCAGGACGGAGTGCTTCTCCGCGACGGTGTCGTCGTCATGCAGGACGAAGCCGCGTTGAGGCTCCACCGGGCCGCCCACGAACACCGGCTGCGACACGCGGTCCGTCGAGATGTCCATCGACTGACCGCGCGCCAGCTCACCCAGCGTCAGGGGCGCTCCCCGGTTCACGATGAGCCCCATGGAGCCCGTCTCTCCGTGTTCGATCATCAGGATGACCGACCGGTAGAAGTTCGGGTCTCCAAGCTGGGGCATGGCCAGCAGGAAGCCGGAGGCGAGGTTCTTCACGCCAGGGAGCATCGACCGTCCGGCGGGGGTGTGCAACCGGAACCCGCTCCCCTGCTGCGCTCAGTGCCAGCTCTGGTGCTTGGACTTCAGCGCCTTGGCCAGCTTCTCCGGATCCAACGGCTTGCCGATGAAGAGGTCCGCGCCCAGGCCCTTGCACTTGCGAGCGGTCGCCGCGTCGCTCATGGCACTCACGCCGATGAGCACGGCCTGAGGGAACTTCTCGCGCAGCTTGGACATGAGCGTGGTGCCGCTGCGGCCGGGCAGGAACACGTCCACGATGGCGGCGTCCATGCGCTTGTTGCGCACGGCGAACTCGGCCTCCTCCGCGCTGCCCACGGGCATGGCGTCGTAGCCCCAGGTGCTCACCAGCTCCACCAGGAGCTCGCGGTGCGCGGCGTCGTCCTCCACAACCAGCACCGAACCCCGGACGGTCTCCTTGCGCAGACCGTCGTCACGCGGACGCTCATCACGGGCAGGCGAGAGGGGGATTTCTTCCGTGGGGAGGGACATGGTGTTCACCTGAGGGCAAAGGGTTTCCGTCCGTGTGAAACCTTTGCCTCAATGTGCGGCATTCCTCACACTTCGCGACGGGTACCTCCCCCCAATGCCTGGGAAGCGAGCGAGGCGCCAAGCACCAGCAGGACGAGCAGTCCCCAGGCGGGAATCACCACGCGGCCGCCGCCCTCGTAGATGAGCGCGGCGTAGGAAGTGCCCAGGTAGCGGCCCAGGGACATGGGCTCCATGCGAGCGATGCCGAAGAAGCTCACCGTGGACTCGGTGAGGATGGCGCTCGGCAGGCGGCTCAAGAACACGGCCAGCACGAAGGGGCGCAGCAACGGCCACAGGTGCACGCGAAGGACGTGCACGCCACCACCGCCCAGGGCCCGCGCGGCGGCCACGTACTCCTGGCCCTCCAGCGTGGCCAGGCGGTCGCGGAACATGCGCGCGGGGCCGGCCCAGCCCACCAGGGCCAGGGACGTCACCATCAAGCCAAAGGGGCCCAGACCCCCGCCCATGCCCGCGTCCATGAGGGACTGGCCGGCGAGTTGGAGCACCATCACCACGAGGACATCCGGAAGGGCGAACACGGCGTCCACCGCACGCAGGAGCACCTGCTCCGTCACACCACCGGACAGCCGCGCGAGCGCCGCGACGGCCAGCCCCAGCACGGTGGACAGAGCGCCAGCCGCGAGCCCGATGGCCAAGGAGACCCACAGGCCACCGAAGGCCAGCTCGCACACGCTGCGGTCCGGGCGGTTCAGGTCCCAGCCAAGCGGACAGGTGTTCGCGAGTGCTTCGGGGAACAGGCGTCCGGCCACGAGGCTCAAGGCGCCCAGGCCCACGAGGAGGACCAGCCCCACCCAGGCGCGCAAGGGGATGCGGCTCAAGCGCGGGCCTCCCGGGCACGTGGATCCACGAGCATGCGCAAGAGCTCCACAGTGAGGCTCACGACGACGAGCACGGTGGCGAAGGTGGTGGTGGACACGACGACGACAGCGACCTGCTTGTTGAGGACGGCGAGGACGTAGAGCTGGCCGAAGTACGGCAGGCCAAAGACGCGCTCCGCGGCGAACGAACCCGCGAGCAGCGCGGTGGCGACAGGCGTCACGGCGTCCAGGAGCGCGGGCCACACATTGGGGAGGACATGGCGGCGCAGCACGGTGCCGGGGTCCAGACCCTTGCTGAGCGCGGTGCGCACGTAGTCACGGGACAGCTCGGTCTCCAGGGCATCACCGACGAGCGTGCCCAGGAAGGTCCCCGGCCAGATGGCGATGACGACCGCGGCGCAGAGCTCCGGCAGCAGGTGTCCGCGCTCCACCACGGCGGGGGCCAGGAGCAGCGCGGGGATGAAGACGGGAGTTCCGAACGCGATGGCGGGGAGCACGTCCCCGAGCACGGCGAAGCGTCCCCGCCGCCAACGGGTACGAAGGAGCGCGAAGCCCACCGCCCAGGCAAGCGCGAGAGGAAGCGCGACCAGGCCCACGCCCACGCTGCCAGAGAGTTTCTGGAGCAGCTCATCGCCGGTGATGCCCTGAGCGCTGGTGCCCAGACGCTCCCCGGAGAAGAGCTTCTCCCAAGGCCGCAGGAACCCAAGCGGCTCACCGATGCCCAGGTCGCGCTGATACGAAGCCGCCAGCTCCGGAGACACCTGACGCTTGTTGTCGCTCTCCGTGGTGAGCGGCAGCGCGGCCATGAGGAAGTAAGAGGCCACCGCCACCACCGGCACGAGCACGAGCTGGCGCACGAGGCGCGTCGCGACGAGGCGCATGCGCTACGGCCCCTGCCCTTCCGCGCGGGCCGAGGGCGTTTCATCCGGCCCCAGCCGCAGTGCACGCAGTGCGAGGAAGTTGAACGGATCCACGTCCAGGCCGTGCAGCCGCGCACGCGCCCGGAAATAACGGTCCGGGTGGTACAGCGGCGCGATGACGGCCTCCTCCCCCACCAGCACCTCCTGGGCCTTCGCGTACAGCGCGCGCGCGTGCACGGGGTCGGGGTCGCCGTCCGCCTCCTCCAGCAGCTGCTCGAAGCGGCGCATCGGCTCGCCGCCGCCCTGCGTCTCCCATCCCGTCTGGTGGTTGCCCTGCCGTTCGAACAGCGTGAAGAACGTGTTCGGGTGCGCGTAGTCCGCGCCCAGCCGCCGCAGGAAAAGGTCATACGCGCGCGGTCCCTGCGGCGTCCTGCGAGCCACCTCCGCGGAGAAGTCCGACCGCGAATCCACCACCACCTGCACGCCCACCTTCGCGAGCTGCGCCGCGATGCGCTCCGCCAGCGCCTCCTCCGGCACGAACGAATCCCCTGCCTTCACCACCAGCCGCAGCGGACGGTCCAACCCCTTCGCCCCAGCCAGCTCCGCCTTCGCCCGCTCCGGCTCGTAGCGCGGCAGCCGAGCCGCCTGCTCCGGCGTCGCCGCATCCGGCAGCTCCGGCGGCAGCAACACGTTCGTCGCGCGAGCGGCCGGCAGCAGCCCCGCGAGCAGCGCCTCCCGGTCCAACGCCCGCGCCAGCGCCCGGCGCACCTCCGGCCGGTCCAACGGCGGACGCTCCGTGTTGAAGCCCAGGAAGTACGTGGACAACAGCGGCTCCCGCTTCAGGTCCGCCGCCTTCATCCCGCGCAGCGCCGCCGCGCTGTCCACGAAGACGAAGTCCACCCGGCCCCGCTCATACAGCGCAGGACCGATCTCCGACTTCATCAGCGTCAGCACCGGCGCCGGCGCCTCCCCAGGCCCCATCGGCGGGATGAACGCACTGCGCGGGTTGTAGACCAGCCGCACACGCTCTCCCGCACGGTCCCACCGCTCGACTCGATAAGGCCCCACCGCCAGCGGTCGCCCATCCCGAGGCCGGTCGAAGTAGTCGCGCACCGCCTCGTCCGACTTGCCCTCCAGGTCGGCCGAAGGCGCGGGAAAGAACAGGTACACGTTCGCGAGCCGCGCCAGGAAGTAGCTCCGAGGCCGCTCCAGCGTCACCCGCAGCGTCCGCGCATCCACCGCCTCCACCCCGACCCGAGACAGCGCCGCCTTCACCTCCGCCGCCGGAGCCCCACGCTCCTGCAGCGCGAGCACCTCCTCCGCGCCCTGGAGGTCCGCCATCTCGCCGCGCTCGCGGCCCAGCAGCGCCCGGTGCCACCCGAAGACGAAGTCGCGCGCCGTGACGGGCGAACCGTCCGACCACGTCACGTCCTCGCGCAGATGGAACGTGTAGACCTCATGCCCGGCCGCAGCCGCTTCACGCTCCCACCGCTCCGCCAGGCCCGGCTGGACCGAGTGGTCCGCCCCCAAAGTGGTGAGCCCCTTCTGCGTGGCCAGCATCACCGGGTAGTTCACCCAGCTCTGCGGATCCGAATGGCTCCAGTCGAGCGTGGTGGGCATCGCCGGCACCACCACCTTCACGCCCGGCTCGGGCTGGAAGCCGCACGGCCCGCAGGCCGCGGCCATCACCAGCACCAGGGAGTAGGACAGGATTCGCGCGCGGGGAGCCACTCCCCGCGTTGTACCCGACCTGCTCGTAAAAAAGAGAGAAGCCAGGAGACCGGCGACTCCTGGTCGGCCGGCATCCTGGCTTCGTCACCACCCATCCCAGGCCCCCTCAAGGGGCCCGGGACTGAAGGCCTCAGGAGGCCGGCACGGAAGGCGTGGACACCGCATCCGGTACGGACAGCCCCATCTTCAGGTTGTCCCCGGCGCCCTTGCGGCCGAACTCCTCCGGCTTCTCCAGGAGCAGCGCCTCACGCAGCACGTCGTCCACGAACTCCACCGGGACGATGCGCAGCGCCTTGCGGATCTTCAGCGGGATGTCCTTCAGGTCCTTCTTGTTCGCCTTCGGAATCAGGACCGTCTTGATGCCCGCGCGGTGCGCCGCCAGCGTCTTCTCCTTCAGACCGCCGATGGGCAGCACGCGGCCACGCAGCGTGATTTCACCCGTCATCGCCACGTCCCTGCGGACCGGCACGCGCGTCAGCGCGCTCACCAGTGCAGTGGCCATGGTGACGCCCGCGGACGGACCGTCCTTGGGAATCGCGCCCTCCGGCAGGTGGACGTGGATGTCGTAGTTCTCGAACACCTTGCGGTCGATGCCGAAGCGCTCCGCGCGGCTGCGCACGTAGGACATGGCCGCCTGGGCGGACTCCTGCATCACCTCGCCCAGCTTGCCGGTGATGATGAGCTTGCCCTTGCCCGGCATGGACGTGGCTTCCGTGGTGAGGATCTCACCGCCCAGCTCCGTCCACGCGAGGCCCGTGACGATGCCCACCTGGTCCTCGCTCTCCGCCACGCCGTAGCGGAAGCGGGGCGTGCCCAGGAACTTCATCGCCTGCTTGCGGTCCACCTCGATGAGGTCCCGCTTGCCGTTCTTCAGCACGTCGCGGGCAATCTTCCGGAACACGCCGCCAATCTCACGCTCCAGCGAACGCACACCCGACTCGCGCGTGTACCGGTGCACGATGGTCTTCAGCGCGTCGTTGGTGATGTCGATCTTCAGGTCCGCGAGGCCGTTGGCCTCCTGCTCCTTCGGAATCAGGTAGCGCCGCGCGATGGAGAGCTTCTCCGGCTCGGTGTACCCCGCGATGCGGATGACTTCCATGCGGTCCTGCAGCGGACCGGGGATGTTGTGCATCGTGTTCGCGGTGCAGATGAACATCACCTTGGACAGGTCGTAGTCGAGGTCCAGGTAGTGGTCGTTGAAGTTGTGGTTCTGCTCCGGGTCCAGCACCTCCAGCAGCGCCGCGCTCGGGTCGCCACGGAAGTCCGTGGACATCTTGTCGATCTCGTCCAGGAGGAACACGGGGTTGTTGCTGCCCGCCTTCTTCAGGGACTGGATGAGCTTGCCCGGCATCGCGCCGATGTACGTGCGGCGGTGGCCGCGGATCTCCGCCTCGTCACGCACGCCACCCAGCGACAGGCGCACGAACTTGCGGCCCGTGGCCCGCGCGATGCTGCGCGCGAGCGACGTCTTGCCCACGCCCGGAGGCCCCACGAAGCACAGCACGGGGCCCTTCAGCTTCTTCACCAGCTGCTGCACGGCCAGGTACTCGAGGATGCGCTCCTTCGGCTTCTTCAAGCCGTAGTGGTCCTCGTTGAGCACCCGCTCCGCTTCGGTGACGTCCAGCCGGTCCTGGGTCTCGTCGTACCAGGGCAGGCTGATGATCCAGTCGATGTAGTTGCGGACGACCGTGGCCTCGGCGCTCATCGGGCTCATCATCCGGAGCTTCTTCAGCTCCTTCTTGACCTTGAGCGTGGCCTCCTTGCTCATCCGCTTGTTCTTCAGCTTCTCTTCAATCTCCTGGATCTCGTTCTTGAACTCGTCGCGCTCACCCAGTTCCTTCTGAATGGCCTGCATCTGCTCATTCAGGTAGTACTCCTTCTGGGTCTTCTCCATCTGCTTCTTGACGCGCGTGCGGATCTTCTTCTCCACCTGGAGAATCTCGATCTCGCCCTGCATCAGCTCGTAGAGCTTCTCCAGGCGCTTGGCCGGAGACTCCGTCTCGAGCAGCGCCTGCTTGTCGTTCAGCTTCAGCGACAGGTGCGCGACGATGGTGTCCGCCAGGCGCGCAGGGTCGTCAATGCTGGCGACCTGCATCAGCATCTCCGGCGGGATGCGCTTGTTGAGCTTCACGAAGGCTTCGAAGACGGAGTGGACGGAGCGAACCAGCGCCTCCAGCTCCACGCTCTTCTCCAGCGTCTCCTCGACCTCGTCCACCTCGACCATGAAGAAGGCGTCGTTCGGGTGGAACTTCTTCACCTTGGCGCGGCGCACGCCCTCCACCAGGACCTTCATCGTGCCGTCAGGCAGCGGAAGGAGCTGGATGAGGTGGCCGATGGTGCCGAAGTGGAAGATGTCGTCGGGCGAGGGGTCGTTCGTCTTGGCCTTCTTCTGGGCGGCCAGCAGGATGACCGCCTTGTCATCCGGCCCCTTGTGGGCCATCGCGTCCTTCAGCGCCGCGATGGACTTCTCCCGGCCGACGAACAGCGGAACGACCATGTGGGGGAACACGATGATGTCCCGAAGGGGCAAGAGCGGGATGGTGAGGCCCCGCTTCTGGGCTTCCTTCTTGTCGTCACGTCCGAAGAACATGTATCCGCCACCCGCTGGCCAGCCGTACAGGCAGGCCCTTCAAGAGTTGCCCACATGGCGCCCAAGCGCTCATGCAGGGTGAAACGCTGCTCTATAACACGCCGGTCGCAGGACCCGTTCCCCGCTCAAGATTGGGGGTCCGCACCCTGCCTTCAAGGGAACACCGAGAGGCAGGAGTGTGTCCTGCCCCGATTCTAGCGACTCTCGGCCGCCACCCCGGCATCCGACCGGGCGACGTCCAGGACCTGGAAGAGGAAGGCATACATGTCCACGCTGGACTCGATGGCCTTGGCCACCTGGTCCGCCCCGCCATGGCCTGCGTTCGCCTCGATGCGTAGCAACGTGGGCGCCGGATTGCCCTTCGCGTTCTGCACCGCCGCCACGAACTTGCGCGCGTGCATGGGGTCCACCCGGTCGTCGTGGTCCGAGCTCATCATCAGCAGGGGCGGGTAGCTCACGTCCTGGCGCACATGGTGGTAGGGCGAATAGGCGTACAGGGTCTTGAACTGCCCGGCGTCGTCCGCCGACCCGTACTCCGGCACCCAGGTCCGCCCGCTGCCGAACAGGTGGAAGCGCACCATGTCCAGGAGCGGCACCCCGCACACCACCGCGCCGTACAGCTCAGGGCGCTGCGTCATGGCCGCGCCCACCAGCAGGCCGCCGTTGCTGCCGCCGTAGATGGCCAGCTTCTTCGCCTGCGTGTACTTCTCCTTCGCCAGGTACTCGGCCGCGCCCGCGAAGTCGTCGAACACGTTCTGCTTGTGCGCGCCCTTGCCCGCCTCGTGCCACGCGGTGCCGTACTCACCGCCGCCGCGCAGGTTGGCCACCGCGTAGATGCCGCCCGCGTCCAGCCACGGCAGGATGCTCGCGCGGAAGCCCGGCTGCATGCTCACCAGGAAGCCGCCGTATCCGTACAGCAGCGTGGGCGCGGTGCCGTCCTTCTTCAGGCCCTTCTTGTAGACGAGGAACATGGGCACCTTCGTGCCGTCCTTCGACGGGTAGAAGACCTGCTCCGTGGTGTACGCGTCCGGGTCCATGGGCACTTCCACCTTCGCCCACAGGTCCACCTTCCCGCTCTTCATGGACGTCCGGTACACCTGACGGGGTGTGGTGAAGGAGCTGTAGGCGAAGTAGGCGTCGTCCTGGTCCTCCAGGCCCAGCAGGTTGCTGGCGGCGCCCACGCCCGGCAGCTGCACGGTGCGCACCGGCTTGCCCTCCAGCGTGGTGATGCGCAGCTCCGTCGTCACGTCCTTGAGGTACTCCAGCGCCAGGTGGCCGCCCACCAGCGACACGCTCTCCAGAGTGGCCTTGGGGTCCTCCGGCACCAGCTCCTTCCAGTTCGCGCGCTCGGACTTCTTCGGGTCCACGGCGAAGACGCGCTGGCGCGGGGCGCCCTCGTCGGTGACGACGTAGAAGCGGTCCTTCCAGGCGATGACGGTGTACTTGGCGCCCTTGCCCTTCACGAGCAGCCGCCAGTCCTTGTCCGCCGGGTGCTTCCAGTAGACGTCGTTCTCGCTCCAGCCGCGGAGGATGGACGCGAAGAGGTACTTGCCGTCACGCGACAGGTCGCCCTGGAGGAACGTCGTCGGGTCACCGGTGCGCTCGTGCACCACCACGTCGTTCTTCGGGTCCTGGCCCAGCTTGTGGAACTTGAGCGTGGTGTAGCCCGGGCGCGCGTCCACCGGGATGGAGGGGTCCGTGGGCAGCCACTCGTAGTAGAAGCCCTTGCCGTCCGGCGTCCAGTTGGTGTTGGCGTACTTCGCGCCCTCAATGACGTCCACCTTGGACCACTCACCGGTGTCCACGTCGATGACGTGCAGGGTGGCCTCGTCCGCGGCGTTGGGGCGCACCGGGAAGGCCACGCGCTTGCCATCCCACGACGGCACCCAGCGGCCCAGGGACACCGGGGCGTCCTTGCTCATGACGTTCGGGTCCAGCAGCACCTTCTCCTGTCCGGACTCGCCGTCCTTCCAGTAGACGATGGCCTTCTCCTTGTCCTTGTGGGTCCGCATGTAGAAGTAGCGGTTGCCCCGGCGGAAGGGCGCCGTCACCGAGTCCACGTAGAACAGCTCCGTGAAGCGCTTCGTCAGCGCGTCACGGCCCGGCATCTTCGCCAGCGCGTCGCGGGTGAAGCCGTCCTGCGACTTCATCCAGGCCTGCACCTCCGGGGCCTTCTCGTCCTCCAGCCAGCGGTACGGATCCGCCACCTGCTCGCCGTGCAGCGTGTCCACCACCGCGTCGGAACGGGTCGCCGGGTAGGCCATGCGGGAAGGGCCCTCCTGGGCCGGAGCGCTCTGCGTCGCAGGGGACGCGGCGGGGGCTTCATCACGCGTGGCTTCCTTCGAGGAAGTACAGGCCACGAGCGACAACAGGGCAGGCATGAGGAGCTTTCTCATGGGGGACAGCAGATACAAGAAGGC
>NZ_RAWQ01000261.1:0-11812 GCF_003668965.1 Corallococcus sp. AB030 | reverse complement strand
GGCGGACACCGGCGGAGCATGCGGGGCAGCCACGTGCGGCGGCGGCGCGGCCACGGGCGAGGGGTGGTGTCCCCCATAGGCCGCGTGGGAGCCGGTCGGCGGCGGCGCATGTTGCCCCAGCGGCGGCGGCGGGGCGCTTCCCTGCTGCGCGTGGGCGGCCCCGTATTGCGCGTGGGTGCCCCCATGCGACGGGGGCGCTGCCACGGGGTGCGGCTGCGGAGCCGCGGTCAGCGGGGCGACGGAGGGCACCGCCACCGACGGACGCGCGGGCGCCTGCGGCGGAGGCCCCACGCGCGTGGGCACGTTGGCGGACGCCGCGGGGCGCACCGCGGTGGGCGGCGGCATCGGCGACGTGGGCGGAGGCGCGGCCGGGCGCGACGGACGGGGCGCGGCGGCCACGGGCGGTGCCACCGGAGGCGCGGAGGCCATGGGCGGCCCGTTGACGGAGACGACCTCGGTGCCCCGCTCGGCGGGCTCCGTCGGGGAAGCCACCGGGGGCGGCTCCATCCGGGGCATGCTGCCGGAACCACCGCGCACGGGCGGACGGGACAGGTCCGACGGGGCCCGCATGTCGCTGCCCGAGCCCGTGCCCACGTTGCGCGAGTGCGAGCCCGTGCCCGGCATCAGCGCCCGGGGGTTGGAGCCCGTCCCCGGGCCGGCGATGGACGACGGCGCGTACTCGGAGAGCCGGTCGCCCAGCGTCTCCTTGAAGAACTGCGCCACCGACGCGGGCGACGAGGACAGCCGGTGGTGCGCGATGACGGCTTCAATCTCCTCGCGCATCGCCGCCGCGGAGGGCGTGCGCCGCGCCGGGTCCTTCACCAGCGCGCGCAGGATGAGGTCCGACACGTCCTGCGGGATGTGGGGCCGCAGCTGCGAGGGCACCGGCGCGGGCTCGCGCACGATGGCCGCGAGCGTGGCCGCGTCATGGTCCCGGCGGAACGGCAGCTGGCCGGTGAGCAGTTCGAAGAGCACCACACCCAGCGCGAACACGTCGTTGCGCCAGTCCAGCGGGCGGCCGCTGGCGGCCTCCGGGGAGAGGTACGAAATCTTCCCCTTGATGACGCCCGCCTGCGTGTGCTCCTCGCCCTGCACCTTGGCGATGCCGAAGTCCGACAGCTTGATGGCGCCGTCCAGCGACACCAGCACGTTGTGGGGGCTGACGTCGCGGTGCACCACCGGGTGCGCCGTGCCGGAAGGGTCCACGTAGCTGTGCGCGTAGTGCAGGCCCGCGGCGACCTCCGCCACGATGCGCAGCGCGTGCTCCAGCGGCAGCGCCATGCCCTTGCGGCGCAGCTCCGTGAGCAGGCGCTTCAGGTCCGGGCCGCGCACGTACTCCATCAGGATGTACGCCACGCCGTCCGTCACGCCCACGTCGAAGGTCTGCACGACGTTGGGGTGCGTGAGGCGCGCGTTGGCGCGGGCCTCCGCGAAGAGCATGTCGACGAACTCAGGATTCTCAGCGAACTGCGCGAGAATCTTCTTCATCACCACGAACTTCTCGAAGCCCTTCACGCCCTGCTGCTTGGCGAGAAACACTTCCGCCATGCCGCCCTGCCCCAGCCGGCGGATGATCTGCAGCCGCGCGCCGCTGGTGTGCGTGTCCGTGGCTGACGAGCCCCGGGCGCCGGGGTCCGTGTTGGTGGAGCCGAAGAGGTACTGACTGAGCGCGCGCTGCTCCAGCGCCTCGATGTCCTCCAGCGGCTTGTCGGTGAGCGGCGTGCGCGCGAGCAGCCCCTGGAACTGCGCGAGCGCCGGAGCCCGGGAGCTGCCGCCGCAGACGGGGCACACGCGCTCCATGGTGCCCTTGGCGCGCAGCACCTCCAGGTACTCGGAGGTCTGGATGCGCTGGTGGGTGACCTGGCCGCAGTTGCGGCAGTCGCACGGCAGCCACAGCGTGGCCAGCTTCGCGGGCAGCGTCTTGGTGGACTTCGCCAGCACGGCCAGCAGTGGCGGCGGCACGCGGCACAGCACCACCTGGGCGCCCTGCGCGGCCACCTCCAGCACCTGTTCGATGCGCGGCAGCGCTTCCTGCTCCACCACGCTCACGTGGCAGCAGTCGAACGCGACGCGCCCCTCCAGGCCGGACGCCAGCCGGCGCACGTTGAGGTCGCCCTTGAGCGTACTGGCCAGGGTGATGAAGGTGATGTCGTCCTGGACGATCTTCAGGTGCGACGAGAGCTCGGACGGCTCCGACGGGATGCCGGAGCGCAGGTAGCGCAGCACCGCGGGATCCACCGCGGAGAACTGCTGGCGGCGCGCGAAGTCGAAGAACTCCGTGGGCTCGTCCGCGAACTCCAGCGGCTGGGAGCACACCGGGCACTGGTGCGGCGGGGCCCCGCCCTGCTCCAGCACCTTCGCCTCCTCCACCAGGCGGACCAGCCGCAGCCGGTCCTCCTTGCAGAAGCGGCACGTGTACGGCGCCAACAGCGAGAGCACGCGCGCGACGCCCGCGAAGCCCTCCACCATGTTGAGCTGATCCACCACCACCGGCGGCGCGTTGACGACGTACAGCCCCGACACGCCCTGCGGCGGGTGGCCGGCGAACTCGATCCACCGGCGCACGCCGAAGGAGCTGATCCGCTCCACCAGGCCCAGGTCCACCACCACCAGGCCCTGGATGCCCTTGGAGGCTGGCGTGAGGGGGAAGGTTTCGTCGATCACCCCGGCCACGCGCACGTGGGTCAGACTGCCCACGCGCAGGGAGGTGATGCTGGCATTGGAAGTTTGGCTCTCCACCCGCCTACCCTCGTTCCAGACTGAACAGCAGCGACTTGGGCTGCGCGGCCCGGCGGCGACCGTCGCCCAGGTCCACTCCACAGGCGAACTGTGTGCGCTTTCCCGGAGTCACCCGCACCGCCACTGCGTCGCTGTGCTCCAGGATGCGCCGCAGACCCAGGCCCGCGCCACCACCCGAAGCATCCACCTGCGCCTTCTCACCCCAGGCCTTCACCACCCGCACCAACGGTGACACCGACAGGCGGCCGAAGCGGTCCGTCGCCTCCAGCCACGCCCTGCCGTCCGCCACCGCCCACGACACCAGGCAGCGGTCTTCATCCGCCACCGACTGCACCTGGCCGCGCCGGTGGGCGTACTTCGGCTCGCCGCTTCCGTCCACTGGCGCGTCGAGCAGCGCGTTCACGCCAATCTCATGGACGACATCCGCCACCCGGCTGGCCGCGCCCTTGGAGCCGCCAGCCTGGAGGACGGCCTCGGCCGCGCGCTCGCCCACGGCCGTCACCTCCGCCACGCTGCCCAGCCACGCCACGGACGTGGCTGCTTCCTTGGGGATCATGGGCTCGCCGCGCAACAGCGCGCTCAACAGCCGCGCCTCCCAGGCGGACGGCTGGCCGCCCTCACGGGTGGCCAGCAGCAGCGCCGGGGGACGGCGTTCCAGGAGCGCGGCGTGGGCGGGAGTGAACCGCCCGTCGAACAGCACCAGCTGCGGCGCCGCGTCGTCACCGCGCCCCAACAACAGGCCGTCCCGGGCCAGCACTCCGGAGGCCTTCTCCAGCGCCTCCGGCGTGAGCGTCGTGTCCGGCGTCAACTTCAGGGGAGCATCCTTCACGGCGGCGACGGTATCCAAACAGCGCCCTAATAATGGAGTCGAACTTCTGTGAAGACGCCCAGCGGCGGTGCGGGGAAGCCGTGGGACTCCTCGTACTTCGCGTTGAAGAGGTTCGTGCCCAACAGTGACACCGCCACGCGCTCGTGGACGTTGAAGCCCACGCGCGCGGTCGCGGTGATGTAGCTGGGCAGCTTCACGCGGGTGGTGGTGCCGGCGTTCTCGTCCACCACGAAGCCCGGATCATACCGGGCGCCCACGAACAGGCCGTAGAGTTCCACGAAGGCGAACTTGCCGATGTTGGTGCGGCCGCGCAGGTAGACGCGGTGGCTGGGCGCGTAGTCCAGCGGGTAGCCGGATCCGCCGCCCACCGGCAGCGCCTGGGCGTCCAGGAACTGGTAGGCCACGTCGAAGGACGAGTTGAGGGACGGCACCTGCGCCGCCGCTTCCGCCTCGAAGCCCGCCACGCGCGCGTCGCCCAGGTTCTTGAACTGGGACGTGGAGCCGAAGAGGAGCTCCTGATTGATGAAGTTGCGGGCGCGGTTGTAGAAGCCCGTGCCCGTCAGGCGCACCCTGCGGTCCAGCGGCCAGAAGTCCACCGCCGCCTCCACCGTGTCCAGCGTCTCCGCGCGCAGGGACGGGTTGCCCAGGAGCGTCGCGGCGTACATCTGCTGATTGATGGCCAGCTCCGCCAGCGTGGGCGCGCGGAAGGCGCGGCCGTAGTTGGTGCGCAGCGTGAGCAGCTCCGGGATGGCGTGGAACACGACGCTGGCGCGCGGGGACACCTGATCCGTCTTCGCCTCCCAGACCTTGGAGGGGATCTGGTAGTTGTCGTAGCGAGCGCCCGCGCCCACCACCAGCCGGTCCGTGATGCGGTACTCCGCGTCCACGAAGCCGCCCAGGATGGTCTGCTTCGTGTCGTCCAGGGTCAGGCCGGGCAGGATGTTCTGGTTGTTCACCTGGTCGGCCTTCACGTCGCCGCCGACGGTGACGGAGAGCTTGTCCAGGGAGAACAGCGCGCGCGCCTCACCGCCCAGGCGGCTGCGCTTGCCCAGCGTGTCCTCCAGGGCGCCGGTGATTTCATTCTCCAGCGTCACGTTGCGGCGCTTGAAGAAGGCGTAGGCCTGGGCGAACACGCGCACGTTGTCCGTCACCTGCTGATCCAGCTGCAGGGCGGTGTTCAGGTTCTGGACGTGCTCGTTGTCCTGCGCGGTGTAGTGGCAGCGGCCGCAGTTGCCCACGGTGGAGATGTTCTGACCACCGGGCCGGCCGATGTTGCCGTCCGTGAAGTCCGCGTCCAGCGCGAGAGGACCCACGCGGACCTTGCCGTTCACCTGGTGGACCAGCGAGTCCTCGTTGGTGTCCGTCTGGTTCAGCTGCGGGTTGTTGAAGAGCTGCGGGCCGTCCGAGCCGAAGCCGTAGTAGCCGAGCAGCGCCTCCACCGGGCCGCCGCGGCCGGCGACGTTGGTCTGCAGGCGCCAGGTCTTGTCCTGGCCCGCGAGGATGCGCGCGTCGGCGCCCACGTTCTGGCCCTTGGCGATGAGGTCCGCGGGCTGGCGCTCGATGATGTTGATGACGCCGCTGAAGGCGTTGGAGCCGTAGAGCGACGAGCCCGGGCCGCGGATGACTTCCACCTGCTTCAGGTTGGTGAGCGGCGTCGTCTCATCCGCGTAGAACTGGCCCGTCCAGGGGTCCGTCAGCGGACGGCCGTCCTTGAGGAGCAGGAGTCGGTTGGACAGGTAGTTGGAGCCCAGGCCGCGCGCGCTCACCGCCGCCTTGCGCATGGAGCCCCGGCGGCACTCCATGCCGGGGAAGTACTGGATGGCCTCGCAGAGCGAGAACTGGCCGGTGCCCTCCAGCTCCTCCGCGGGGATCCACGACACCGTGAGGGGCACGTCGGAGATGCGCTGGCTGCGCTTGGACGCCGTGGTGACGACGGCCTCGCTCAGCGCCCTGTTGATGTTCTGCTCCAGGTCGTCGCCACCGCCCAGGTCCGGGCCGTCCAGGCCGGAGAGGCTGGAGGGCGGCGGCAGCGCGCGGTCGGAGGTGGGCTCCGTGAAGGGCGCGCGGTCCGGGACGTTGTCCGCCGTGCGCGGCTGTGACGACGGGAGCACCGCGCCGGCACCCAGCGTGGGCGCGGGCGGCGGGTTGGACGGGATGTCCGAAGTCAGCGGCCCGTCATACGGCGACGGCGAGGCCACGGGCAGCGGATCCGAAACGGACGGGCCAGGGCCGGCCACGGGGGCGAGCGGCGCGGGCGGCGGCTCGGTGGCGAGCGCCGGAGGCTGCGCGGCGGGCTCGTCCCCGGGAATGGGCTCCACGTCCGTCGGCGGGGGCTGCGCCTTCGCGCCCCGGCGCGTCTTCGCCGTGCGCGGAGGCTTCGCGCCGGGCGTGGCGGCCTTGGCACCCGGCGTGGCGGCCTTGGCGCCCGGCGGGGTCGCCGCGCGCTTGCGGGGGGCCTTGGTCCGCGTCTTGGGGGCGGGCTCCTGGGCCTCCTGGGCCTGGGCCGTCTCCACCGCGAAGAGGGACAGGGCGCAAACCACCAGGGTCAGGCACGCGCGCGCGCCCATCCGACCGGCAAACCCCTTCACCGCGTTGGTGCGCGATCCACCGTACTCAGTCGAGTCCATCGTTCTCAATTCCACGAGGGGAAGCAGGGGGTATCCGCGGTTCTAGCGCCAGGAACCAGAGCCGGTGCGACTGGCAATTGTTCTCAGGGATGAGTTTCCACCCCTGAACGGTGGCGTTCCGCTCGACTTCTCAAATTACCGCAATAACTCGCCTTAGGCCAAGTCATGGCTGTCGATCGCGGTGAAACACGCGCACGGCGGTGGAAACCCCGTGCGCGGATCAGCTCACGGCGCAATCAGTCATCCGGCTGTTCGGCGGAGACGGCCAGGTCGTCCACGAACGGCGGGAGGGCGGGACCCAGCGACTCGGATTGGACGAGCACGGGCGTCTCCACCCGCAGGTCGGGAGAGTCCGCGAGGACGGGCTGACGGCGCGGGGGGCCCTGGGTGACGAGCTTGCGGAAGTCCTCGAACTCGCGGCCCTGGATGCGGGCGAAGGCGTCGAACGGGGCGACCGCACCCACGGAGGACAGGGACTGGGACAACGCGTCTCCCCCGCCCTTCAGGTCCACCAGCACGGCGCCCGGCACCCGGCTGCTCTTGAAGAGCACCCGCATGTCCTTGGGCACGTGCGCCACCGGCACGAGCGCGGCCTCCGCGCCCTTGGCCTCCAGCATCTTCACCGCCGACTCCACGTTGGGCACCGGCACCAGCTTGAAGTGCTTCTGGGCATCCAGGTCGCCGCCCAGCACGACGTGGGAGACGAACTTCGGATCCGCGGAGCCCGCGCCCTTGACCAGCGCCATGCGCTTGCCGGCGAGGTCCTTCACGGTGCCCTTCTGGAGGGAGATGATGGCCCAGCGCTGCTGCGTCTCACCGGCGCGCGGCGCGTACGCCACCGGATCCGCCTTGGAGCCCAGCTGCACCGCGGCCCAGCCGTCCACCACGGCGAAGTCGATCTGCCCCTCCCCCACCGCCTTGGAGAAGTCCTCGTAGCGGCCAAAGCTCTTGGCGCCAACGGGGCGGCCCAGGCTGGCCTCCAGCTTCTGGGCGAGCGCCTCCGCGTACTGGAAGCGCTCCTGACCGTCCGACAACGTCGTGGCGAGGAACACGCCCAGCGTGGCCTTTTTCGGCGCGGCGGACGCGGGGCTGGCAACGGAAACGGCGAACAGCACGGCGGCGAGCAGGAGGCTCCCCCGCGCGACAAGGGATGGCGTCTTCACGGCGTCTCCTCCGCGACCCCGGTGGCCGGCGTGACGCCCTGCGCGTCACCCAGTCCATAGAGGCCCTGCAGGCGGTCCTTCCATTCCCGCACCTGGGCAGCGCGGGGGCCCGCGCCAGCGGCCAGGTAGCGGCGCCAGGCGTCCACGGCCTCGGCGGGTTCATGCCGTCGCTCCTGCGCGTCGATGCCCAGGTTGAGCGAGGCGACAGGTACGGCGGTCTCCAGGCGCTTCCACGTCGCGAGCGCCGAAGCGCTGTCGCCCTGGCGCCAGCCCACGCACGCCAGGTTGTGCTGCACCAGCGCGTCGTCGGGCGTCGCGGCGAGCGCGGCCTTCAGCGCCTTCTCCGACGCCTTCATGTTGCCAGAGGCGTACGCGAGCGCCGCCTCACGCCGCAGCAGCGCGCCGGTGAGGTTGCCCATCCACTTCGGCTGCCCGGGCATGGGCTTCTTCTGCGCGGCGGTGAGCAGCTTGCGCGAGGGCGCGACCTTGCCCTGGCGGTAGAGCACCCACGCGTCCGCGAGCGCGCGCGTGTTGGGCCACGCCCATTCCGGAGCAGGCGTGAGGGAGCGCTTGAGGCCCGCGGTGGCCTCCGCGAACTTCCCTTCTTCCGCGCGCGTGAGCGCCCGGGCGAAGGCGGCCAGCTTCGCCACGTCCGCGCGCTTGCCGGTGCCCAGGCGGTCCACCGCGTCCAGGTCCCGGTTCGCCGCGGCGGCGTCGCCCGTCTCCAGCTTCGCCAGGGCCCGGCGCACCAGCACGCGAGGCAGGTTCGCCTCCGCCACCTTCGCGGCCGTCTTGGAGGGCCCCGCGTCCGTCAGCCGCTGCACGGCGGCGTCCACCTGGCCCAGCTCCACTTCCGCGAGCGCGGCGCCCGCGGACGCTTCCGCGCGCTGATCCGGCTCCTGCGTGGCCTCACCAGACTGGGTGAACGCGGCGAGCGCGGCCTGCGCATCGCCACCGCCCAGCCGGGCGTAACCGAGCAACAGGTGCTCGCGCCAGGTCGCGCCCGGCAGCGTCACCGCGCCCTCCATCACCTTGCGGGCCTCCGCGAACTGGTGGCTGTCCAGGAGCGCGGCACCCAGCCGGCGGGCCATGGGCACGGAGCGGTCCAGGTCATACGCGCGGCGCAGGTCGCGCACGGCGTCTTCCAGGCGCTGGGTGCCGGCGCGATCTCTCGCGCGGTGGGCCAGGGCCCGGGCCAGCCACTGCTTCGCGCCGGGGTGGTTGGGTTCCACCTGGAGCGCGCTGCCGTAGTCCTCGATGGCCTGGTCCCACTGGCCGGTGGCGAAGTGATCCGCGCCCAGCAGCACGTGGCCCAGCGCCTGGCGCGGGGCCATCTCCACCACGCGCCGGTGCACCTCCACCGCGCGCTGGTAGCGGCCGGCGCGGCGGTTGACGGAGCCCAGCGTCGCCCACAGCTCAAGGCTGCCGCCGCCCGACTTCACGGCGGACTCCAGGAACTGGATGGCCTCCTCGTGGCGCGCCTGCGCCTGGAGCGCCTTGCCCACGGCAATCTGTCCCAGGAGCAGGCCCGGCTGCAGCTCCAGCACCTTGCGGAACTCCGCTTCCGCCTGCGCGGGCTGCTTCTGCGCGAGCCGCACGTCACCCATCAAGAGGTGCGCGGCGGGCGTGGAGCCCAGCTTCATCAGGGCGGTGGCCTGCAGGTCCGCGCGCGGCACGTCACCCGCGGCCAGATACAGGCGCGCGAGGCGCTCCTTCGGCTCCGCCACCTGCGGGAACTTCGTCACCAGCCGCTCCAGGAGCGCGCGGGACTCCGGCACGTGGCCTTCCATCTCCAGCACGGCCGCGAGGCCGATCTGCGCGGTCGCGGACTCGGCCCGGCCGGCCTGCGCCTTCTCGAACGAGGCGCGCGCGGCGACAGCGTCCCGGCGGAGGAGGTGCGCCTTGCCCAGCAGTTCGTGGATCTGGAAGTCGTTGCCCGCGAGCTTCTCCGGGCGCAGCGTCAGGTAGCGCTGCAGCCGCGTCACGGCGCGGTTCCCGTCCTGGACGTACAGGTAGTAGCTGGCCAGGTAGTAGTGGACGATGAGGTGGTCCGGCTGATCCGCGGCGGCCACCTGCTCCAGCACCGGCACCGCCTCCTGGAAGCGGCGCAGCTTGAAGTACGCGGTGCCCAGCGGGTACGCGAGCGACAGCTCCTGCGGGTTCTGCGCGAACACCGGCGCAAGGCGCGTCACCGTGCGCTGGAAGTCCTGGAGCGCGTTGGCGGCGCTGCCCAGGCCCGCGGCGGCGAACACGGACTGGGGCTCCTGCGTGAGCGCCTGCTCGAAGAGCTGGAGCGCCTTCTTGAACTTCTCCTCCGCCTCCTTCTTGTCACCCTTGGAGGCGGCGGCGTTGGCGGACACGAGGGCCTGCTCGCCCTGCTCCGTCATGCGCTGCGCCTCGGTGGCGGGCGGCGGGCGGAACTGGGCGAGCGCCGCCGGCGGACCGGACAGGGTGGCCAGCAGGGCGAGCGCGGTGGAGACGCGGCGCGGGGAACGAAGGAATGGGCGCATGCGATTCGTCAAGGCGAGGGGGCGGGGCTGAATTCGGCGACGATGACGGTGATGTCGTCGCGCTGGGGCTGGCCGGCGCTGTACGCGCGCACGTCCGCGAGGAGCGCGTCGCGAAGGGCGTCGGCGGGGAGGTGGGCGTGGGTCTGGAGCGCGGCGGCCAGCCGCTGCGTGCCGTAGAGCCGGTTGGCACCGTCGCGCGCCTCGGTGAGGCCGTCCGTGTACCAGACGACGATGTCACCGGGGCTCAGCTGCGCCTGGCGCGACGTGAACTGCGACGCCACGTTCGCGCCCAGCAGCGGACCGCGCGCCGGCAGCGACGAAATCTGCCGCGTGTTCCGGTTGTAGACGGCCGCCGCCGGGTGGGCGCCCGCCGCGTAGTCAATCTGGCCGCTGTACACGTCGATGACCGCGAGCGCGCTGGACATCTGGTGCTCGCCGCGGCCCACGTTGGCCAGCGTCACGTTGAGCGCGGTGATCAGCATCTGCGCGTGCACCTGCGACGGCTCGCGCAGCGTCATGGCGGAGGCGAAGCCGCTGGTGGCGCTGGTGGCGACCAGCGACGTGGACAGGCCGTGGCCCGTCACGTCTCCGATGCCAATCACCACGCGCCGGTCGTCCAGCGCGGCGCGGAACCACCAGTCGCCGCCGCACGCGTCCGCGGGCACCACCAGCCCGGCCAGCCGCAGCGGCCCCACCGTCACGGCCTCGCGGCCCGGCAGGAGCGTCTCCTGCACCGTGCGCGCGAGCGACACCTCGCGCTCCAGCTGCGCCTTGGCGCGCACGTCCTCCAGCAGGACCTTGATGCGCTCCGCCATGTGGTTGAACACCACGCCCAGCGTCGTCACCTCGCGGCCCGCGCCCGGCGCAGTGCCCGCGCGAGCGCCCAGGTCACCGGCGGCCAGCTGCATCACGCGGTGGGTGAGCACGCCCAGCGGCTTGGTGATGCGGCGGCTCTGGAAGGCGGCCAGCACGCCGGCCAGGACGACGAAGCCCACGCCCAGCCCGACAATGCGCAGCGTGTTGGCGCGCACCGCGGCGCGGTTGGTCTCCTCCAACTCATGCAGCTGCTTCTGCAGGTCCTCCAGCGAGTAGCTGATGACGACCACGCCCTTGCCGGCCTGCGAGCCGTAGTCGAGCGGCTCCTGGAACTCGAAGACGGGCTGGCCCTGGAAGAAGGCGCTGGCCCAGCGGCGCTCCGCGGTGCGGCCTCCGGAGGACTCGCCCAGCTTGGCGGACGGGTCGCTGTCCGCGACGAGCTGCCCGTCCGCGTCGAACATCTGCACGCGCAGGATGTTTCGGTTGTCCGCGATGATGGAGCGCGCCACTTCCGTGAGGAACGCGTAGTTGTTGTCGCGCAGGCTGGTGGCGGAGGTGAGCGCCAGCGTGTGGCTCACCGTCTGGCCCAGTTCGCGCGCCTGGGACTGGAGCCGCTGCGTGAAGCGGTCCGACGTCGCGGTGAGCTGCGCCTCCGTCGTCTTCGCGGACAGCGCGGCCAGCAGGCCCACGATCACGATGACCAGCGCGCCCGTGGTGAGCAGCAGCAGCTGATCCAACCGGAGCCCGCGGATGGCCGCCACGTTGGGCAGCTCTCCGGCCTCCATGGGCGCGATGACCGTGCTCGTGGGCTCCGTCGCCGGCAGCCCCACCGAGCCCGTCAGCCGGGTGGCCGTGTTCTCCCCACGCAGCCCGGTGAGCTCCCGGGAATGGGTGCCGGTGTACTCCGGTGGAGGAGGCGGGGTGCCGGGCGCCGCATCGGATGCATCAGGTGATTCGGGCACGGGATCGAGGCGCGGGTTCGTACGGGACAAAGGCACACCTGGGGGAGCCCGCGTCGGAGAACGCGGTCGGGGCGGGGCGGACTGTATCTCACTTCCTGATTGACGCGAGGAGTCCACCTGTCGGGCTATTCCTCGCGGTCGCCCCCTCACCCGCCCCCCCAACGGC
>NZ_RAWQ01000260.1:0-11989 GCF_003668965.1 Corallococcus sp. AB030 | reverse complement strand
AGCAGTTGGAGGAGCGCATCCTGCTCATCGCCGAGGTGACGGCCCGCTCACGCCAGCAGCGCCGAGAGCGCGAACGGCGGAAACGTGAGGCTTCCCTCGGGAGTGGCGGCTAAACCGGAAGCGGATGCCTCCGGGAGACTGTACCAAAGACGTCTGGCGCGACTTGAGCAAAGCAGTTGGCACGGCATGCAAGACTCAGAGCATGAACTGTGACGAAACGATGTCCTGCGTGGACTTGACGGTTCGATGGAATCGTTTTGAGCGGTGCATCGAGGCGCGCAGGACCTTGATGAACCGCTGCTTTCGCGGCGGCGACCTGGCGCACAAGGGTGCCCTCGCCACATATGAACGAGGCCAGGCTGAGTGCACGAAGTTGATTCGTGTCCGCTGTGGTCCCAATGAGCAATGCAAATGAGCGATGACGCTCTCCGCCAGAGCATTGAGCATGCATTCTCGGATGTTCCCCGCCCCGAGAAGAAACGCGTCGCCTATGCACGCGGTGCATGGGAGACACCCAAACTCGTTCGGGACTTCGGGGGGCGCCACTGGAAGGACGTCCCAGTTGAGAAGGTGCGCGACCATGCGGCGCATCTCTCGCTGTTCAGTCCGGAAGCACTTGCCTATTACCTTCCGGCATATCTCAGCGCGGCGCTCGTGGATCCTGATGTGCGCGGCTTTCTCTTGTCCTCATTAAGCATCCCCGACGAGACACAGCCAGACCTGCGCGCCTTCTTCCTTCGCAG
This sequence comes from Corallococcus sp. AB030, assembly GCF_003668965.1. NCBI lineage: Bacteria > Pseudomonadati > Myxococcota > Myxococcia > Myxococcales > Myxococcaceae > Corallococcus > Corallococcus sp. AB030. The sequence goes on along the minus strand of NZ_RAWQ01000260.1, from coordinate 11,246 downwards.
GTTTGATCGATTGAGCCCGCCCCAAAGGAACGCCATCCGGATGTTCCTCATCCACATGAGGGACGCATCCACTTCGCCTATCTCCAAGCAGTCCTGGTCCCAAGCGTTGGAGACGTATTGGGACCTACCCGCGGACTGACGTCCGCGCTCAGCCACTCGTATCTAGCTGCCAGGGCCATCCAATAGCCCCCGAGGAAGCAAGCCAGGGGACCTCGCTTCGAAGCGTCGAACATCCTTGACGAGTTCCCGGACAGACGCGTCGCGCAGGTGCCCTCGGTAAGCCAGTGTGTCTTCACACCGGAGACGCAACCACTCGACATCCCCAGTAGGGACGTCTGGCCCCTTCAAAAGCCCGTGAAGAACTCCGGCCAGGTCGCGAACCCATTGGTCCTTCTCACTCATCCGTCGTGATTCCGTAGATTGGCGCATGGAAGCCGCGCTCTACATCGACCCGAACATCGCCACTGCTTTGCACCGCCACCAGGATCCGGGCGTCCCCGATCCGCATCCACCACTCGCGTTCGCCGAGTTGCTCGATGTGGAGCCAGTGGTCGACAACCAGTTCGTCAAACACCCCTTCGTTCTTCACGGCTACGTCACCGGATGGACGATGCGCCAACAATCGCCATTCCCGGCCAGGGGACGCAGCAAGGCGGAGGGCCGTTCAGCTTCGTTCTCATTCTTCTCGCTCATGACTCATACCCCGAGGTCATTCCATGAGCAGCGTTCGAAGAGCCAGCGCTCAACGAGGTTCTCAACGTACTGCTGCGAACCTCCACTCCGGCCGTCCAAATCGCGTGGGGAGAGCGTCAGGCGTTCGACTCCCACCAGCCGGATGTTTTCGATTCGCAGCGGGTTGCCGGATGCGAGCCGTTCAGTCCACGAACGAAACGTTCTCTCCAGGGAATTCAGCCCCATGAAACACGCCATTCCTAAGGTGTTCTCGAGCGTGCTTCATACTCTGCGATGTAATGCTCAACAGGATAGGCCGTGCCAGTTACATGGAACTCGCCGGTCACCCTGTCTACAATCAAGGGTGCATTCCCGCCTACCGCAAAGGCCGGGTCCCCAGTTTCCACATGCCGCTTCGAGGCATAGAAGAAAACCCATCCGAACTCACGCTCGATCGTGCGCTCATCGAGAAGAATCAACTCCCCCCCAGCTTGAGCACTCACCCTACGTACGTAGGCATCCACCAGCTCACGTGCTTCATTTCGATTCATCTTCCACCTGCTTTCGCCGCGCCCATCCATCTACCCCGAGTCGGGCCGAAGGTCGCCGACCCGGCCAGTCTGAACGATTTCCTGGATGCCAGACGCAATGCGCTCCCGCGTGACGGAAGCGACGACCACGAGATTCCGCTCAAGAAACACCCTGCCGCCATTCAGAGCCTCATCAACATCCTGGGTCAAGCGAGTAGGGTCGTACACGGTGAGGGTGTACCGACGCCCCTGAATCACCGCGACGACGCCGGGGAGCCAGCCTTTGGCCTCGACCTCCCAATCGGAGTCCTCGAAGCCAGGAGGGAACTCCAGGACGATGTTGCTCATGACGCTCACAGTGGATTGAGCGGCTCGGTCACGCGGAGTGAGAACCCCAGGGCCCTGAGGGCCTTGAAGTAGGGCATGGAGCGCATCTCAGGGCATTTGAGGACCGCCTCCTGGAACTCCATGGGCGGCACGTACCCGTGCGCGTCGATGTAGTGGACGATCATCGTCGGAGCGATGAAGACCTTCGTCTCCCCGGGGATGAAGACGTTCGCATTCCCGGCGGCGTCCCCCGCACCAAAGTAGGACGTGCCCGCGAGCCTCCCCACGAACTGGCAAAGCGAGCACACGTGGATGCCCGCGAACGCCACCGGAGGCTGCCACGGATTCCCACACAGGCGGAGCAGCGCCTTGAAGAACTTCTCGTCCACGGTGCCCTGGGGATAGGCGTGCCCCTTTTCAAGCCAGCCCACCGCGAGCGACGACTGCTCCCATTGGCGCATATAGCCACAAGGGGTCAGGTCTTGAAAATGAGACATCTGAGTGACGCTCCTCTGTCTGACACTCGCATCTATCTGCTAGTCCCATCCAGCAGCCCCCGAGGAAACAAGCCAGGGGACCTCGCTTCGAAGCGTCGAACATCCTTGACGAGTTCCCGGACAGACGCGTCGCGCAGCTGCCCTTGGTATTGCAGGGTGTCTGCACATTGAGCACGCAACCACACCCGCCATCTCGACTCCGACCAATTCAAGTCCCCAGCAGCCGCTGAAGGGCCTCCCGGAGAATCGGCAGGTACTGCCCTGAAACCTCCACCTGGAATCCACCGTCGACTCCAAGCGCACTCGATGCCCGAGCGTCGAGCAAGACTTCGATTGAGCATTCACCGACCATCCACCTTGTCACGCCACCATAGTGACAAGCCCCACTCTCCGTACACAGACAGTAGGTATCCATCCCACCTACTCTATCCTGATCGTCGAACGAGAGGGATTTCTGGATCTCAAGGCGCATGCCAGCGCCGTCGTGCCGTTCCGCGAGAACAACTGCATACGTGTTGATGTCCTGCATCTCGTCGGCACCAACCGCAGCTGCATGAAATTTCCGCATATCACCGTCCTCCTGCGGCCCAAATCTTCACTGGAGCGGGATGCGTTCCGCCGTGATGCCGCGGATTGGCGCATGGAAGCCGCGCTCTACATCTTCATTCTCGTTCTTGTCGCTCATGACGCTCACCGTCTCGGAGACGCACCGGGTCCAAGCATTGGAGACGCATTGAGACCCGGCGGAATGACGCCCACGCTCAGTGCTTCAACTTCGAGAACGGATTGTTGAACGGCTCCGGCTTCTTCTGCGGCGGAGCCTGCGTCGCGGGCTTCTGCGCGGGCCGCTGCTGCTGCGCCGGTGCACTGGTCGCGGGCTTCGCCTGTGCCGGCCGCCCTGACGGCTGCGGCGCCCCACCTTCCAGCACCGCCCGCACGGACAAGGCCAGACGCTTGCGCACCAGGTCCACGGTCAGGACCTTCACCGTCAGCCGGTCGCCCACCTTGGCCACCTCCGACGGGTCCTTGATGAAGCGCGCCGCCAGCTGCGACACGTGCACCAGGCCGTCCTGATGCACACCCACGTCCACGAACGCGCCAAACGCCGTCACGTTCGTCACCACGCCCTGCAACACCATCCCCTCCTTCACGTCCTCCAGCGTGCGCAGGTCATCCCGCGTCGCGTGCGCCGTGAAGTCTCCTCGAGGGTCCCGGCTCGGTTTCTCCAGCTCCGCCAGGATGTCCTTCAGCGTCAGCTCGCCCAGCTCCGGCCCCAGGTAGCGCTTGGCTTCAATCTGACGCACCAGCGCCGCGTTCCCCACCAGCGATGCCACGTCCACGCCCAGGTCCTTCGCCATGCGCTCCACGACCGTGTAGCGCTCCGGGTGCACCGCGCTCGAATCCAGCGGCTCCGGCCCTCGCACCCGCAGGAAGCCCGCCGCCTGTTCGAACGTCTTCGGCCCCAGGCCGCTCACCTTGAGCAGCTCCCGCCGCGTGGTGAAGCGCCCCTTCGCCGCCCGGTGCGCCACCAGCTTCTTCGCCAGCGACGGCCCCACGCCGGACACGTGCTCCAACAGCTGAGGTGACGCCGTGTTCACGTCCACGCCCACCGCGTTCACGCACGAGTCCACCACCTCGCCCAGCTTCTTCTTCAAGAGGCCCTGGTCCACGTCGTGCTGGTACTGCCCCACCCCGATGCTCTTCGGGTCGATCTTCACCAGCTCCGCCAACGGGTCCTGCAAGCGCCGCCCGATGGACACCGCCCCGCGCAGCGACACGTCCATCTCCGGGAACTCATCCCGCGCCACCTCCGACGCGGAGTAGATGGACGCGCCCTGCTCGCTCACCGACACCACGGGGACCTGCACGCCCATCGCCTTCAGCGTGTCCCGAGTGAAGACCTCCGCCTCGCGGCTGCCCGTGCCGTTGCCCACGGCGATCAGCTCCGGCTTGTGCTTGCGCACCACCGCCTCCAGCAACTTCGCCGCGCGCGCCCGCTCGTCCGCGCTCCGCTCCGAATAGAGCGTCGTCGTCTCCGCCACCGACCCCGTCACGTCCAGCATCACCAGCTTGATGCCCGTGCGAAGCCCCGGGTCCAACGCCAGCACCGCCCGAGCCCCCGCCGGCGCAGTCAGCAGCAGGTGCCGCAGGTTCTCTCCAAACACCCCGATGGCGCCCTTGTCCGCGCGCTCCTTCATCTCCGCGCGCAGCTCCGACTCCAGCGACGGCCCCATCAACCGGTCCCAGCTGTCCTCCACCGCCGCGCGCAGCTCGCCCGCGAACAGCGACTGCGGCCGCGTCACCACGCGCCCGGTGAAGAGGCCCTTCACCTCGTCATCCGGCAGGCCCAGCTTCACCTTCAGCACGCCCTCCTCCTCGCCGCGCAAGAGCGCCAGCACGCGGTGGGACGGGGCCTGCGACAGCGGCTCCTCGTGGCCGTAGTAGTTCTCGAACTTGGTCGTCTCGCCCTTCTTCGCGGGCACCACGTCCGAGCGCAGCGAGCCCCGCCGCGCGCAGATGTCGCGGGCCTCGCGGCGCAGCTTCGCGTCCTCCGCCACCCGCTCCGCGCAGATGTCCCGCGCGCCCGCCAGCGCCTGCGCCACGTCCGCCACGCCCTTGTCCGCGCTCACGTACGGCTTCACGCGCGCGTCCAGGTTCTCCCCGCGCTGGCCCTCCTGCTTCCACACCAGGTCCGCCAGCGGCTCCAGCCCCTTCTCCCGGGCGATGGCCGCGCGCGTGCGGCGCTTGGGCTTGTACGGCAGGTACAGGTCCTCCAGCTCCGCGCGCGTGCGCGCCGCCTGGAGCGCCTTCTTCAGCTCCGGCGTCAGCTTCCCCTGCTCCTCGATGCTGCGCAGGATGGTGTCGCGCCGCCCGTCCAGCTCCGCGCGCTCCGTGGCCTTGTCCAGGATGGACTGGATTTGAACCTCATCCAGCCCTCCCGTGGCCTCCTTGCGGTAGCGCGCGATGAAGGGGACCGTGCCTCCCTCTTCGTGCAGTGCGAGGGTCCGGTCCACCTGCTCCGGCTTGATGCCCAGCTCCTGGGCCAACGCGGCGGCATAGACGTGCATGGCGCCCGTCTATACCCCGGTCCGCTCGCGCCTCCCAGAGACGCGCCGCTCGCCTACTGCCGCACCAGACGGATGACGTCCAACGCCACGTTGTAGCCCGTACTCGCCGCGTTCTTCCCAACAGTCGTGAACGTGAACGCCTGGGGCTCCAGGTCCGTGAACGTCGCCGTCCCCAGCTCCACCTCCACGAACTGCGTGGTGGCGGAGTACTCGTCCTGCGTCCCGCCCACCGCCACCCCGTTCACGTCCAGCCGGTACTGCCCCCGCCCGTTGTTGCGCTTGGTCCGCACCCGCACCGCGAACGTGCCCACCGTGCGCGGATAGAGCGTGTACGTCACCTTCGCGCCCACCGCGCTCGTGTTGTGGTAGCGCACCCCGCCCAGCTCCGGCCCCGCCTCCACGCCGGTGGACGACGGGTCCGGGGTGCTCGTCGGCTTCAGGTTCTCCGCCTGGTACACCAGCACCCGAGCGTCGTGCTCCACCGCGCGCCCCAGCCGCTTCTGCGTCTGGTCCACGTAGAGCGACTGCGGCACCAACTCATTCCCGGACTGCGCCACCTCCGCGAAGTCCGCCGGGGCCGTCTTCGTCGTCACCGACACGTCCACGCCCGTCGCGCTGCCACGCATCCCAATCACATACCCCTGCCCGTACTGCTGCGACCGCACCACGCTCGTGCCCCCGTACGACGGCGGCTTCGCCCCGTTGGTGTTCCAGAACACGCTCTCCGTCGTGGTGACGCCGTGGCTCGTGGTGCCGTAGGGCGTCCGGTCCGCCGCCTCGAAGCGCTCCAGGTACAGCGTGGTGTTATCCACCAGGTTCGCCGCGCTCAGGTGCATGTGGAAGTCGGACACCTTCTCGCCGTTGGACACGCGGTTGTTGAACAACACGTTGCCGGTGGTGTGCATGGAGCGGAAGTCGAAGTTGTGCCGCCCGCCGTACGCCACGCTGTCCTTCACCAAGCTGTCGCTGCCCCGGATGGAATACAGGTACCCGTTTCCGCCGCCGCCCTTGTACTGGGGCTTGTTGATTTCACACCCCTCCACCGTGACGTTGCGCGCGTAGTTCAGGTCGATGCCGTTGGACAGCACGTGCACGTCCTGCGTGTTGGACGGCGGCCGGTATGAACCAACGCCGCGCACCCAGCCGTCCACCACGTGGTTCATCAAGAGCGCCGTGGACTCGTGCACCTGGTACGCACCGGTGCCCTGCACCGTGTAGTCCTCCTCGGACAGGCCCGGCGTGGGGTTCTCCCGCATGCCGATGGCCAGGTGCTCCACGCCCACCTCCGACAGGTGCGCGGGCACGCGGTACACCCGCGCCGCGTCGCGCATCAGCAGCCCCTGCCGCAGCGGGATGTCCAGCGTCAGCATCCGCGTGGCCGCGTCCACCGCCACCACCTGCCGGTAGAACGACGGTCCGGGCAGCGACGTCCACGTCGTGCCCATGTTCAGCTCCGCGCTGCGCGCCGCCGTCAGGTCCGCCCGCACCACCACCCACGTGCCCACGGTGTAGCCGGACACGCTCGCCACCTGGACGTGCGTCGCCTGATTGGGCGCGTCCTGCGTCAGCGCCGTCGCCGCCGTCGAAGCGGACGTCCAGGACACCGTCGTGTCGCGCGGGCCCACCTGCACCACGCGCTTGCTGCGCATGTCCGTGGCGGAGTTGTAGAGGAACGTGGACGTCGCGCCCTGCCCGCGCAGCACCACGTTGCTGTATCGGATGAGCAGCGCGTACGGCTTGCCCGCGGGCGGTGCCACCCGGTACGTGCCCCGAGGCAGGTACACCACCCCGCCGCCCGCCACCGCCCCCGCGTCGTCGAGCGCCTGCTGCAACACCGCCGTCACGTCCGACGCCCCCGTGTTGTCCGCGAAGTACGGCGCCTGCGTCACGTCCAGCACCCGGTCCATGCGCACCGGCGGCTCCTCCTGCCGCATCCGGTAGCCCGCGTAGGAGAAGTCATGCAGGAACCGCGACGTGTTGCCCGGCTGCGAGTACCCGGGCGTCCACGTCGACGGGTACAGCACGCTCCGCCACGGCGCCGCCTCCGCCACTCCCACGGCCGCGATCAGCCCCGCTCCCAGCAGTCCCTGCCATCCCTTGCGTGAGCCCACGGTGTGCTCCTCCCCGGTGTCCCGGGCTCCCTCAATGGAAGCCTTATCCAAGGAAAACAGCACAAAGCGGAAAATTCACAAAGCCCTTGAGACATAAAAAGGGCCGCGCGGGAGTTCCCACGCGGCCCTTCGCTTCAGCTCATGCGCGTCCGGCTCAGGCCGGCTGGATGTCGCTGTTCTTCACGCGGAAGGTCTTCGCGGTGAACTTCGCCTCCAGCTCGCTGTCCGCACGCTTGGAGTAGTCCTTGGCCACCTCTGCCGCGGGGATGAGGTGGAAGGTGGCGAGCGTCTCATCCGCCTTCACCTCCACCAGCACGAAGCCATGCGAGTCCGCGTCCGCGAAGCGCAGGCCCGAGTTGGACGCCATCAGCGTCTTCTCCATCTCCACGACGGCGTGCTGGTACACCGGCGCGCCCGTGGCGTAGCCCGCGCCAATCAGCGCCAGGCTGGCCAGGCTCTTGATGGAGCCGGAGGTGATGCCCGGCGCCGTCAGCACGGGCACGCCCTCCTCCACCGACGCGAACGACGCGTGGATGTCCCCGGAGATGAACAGCGTGTTCGTCACGCCCGCGGCCTTCAGCGTGTTGAGCATCACCTTCTTCTTCGTGGGGAAGCCGTCCCACTGGTCCACGCTGAAGTAGAAGCGCTGGCGCAGCGTCGGGTCCGTGATGTCCGCCTGCTGCCGGAAGTCCCAGATGAGCGCCGACAGCGACGTGGAGCTCACCACCATCTTCCAGGTGTTCGTCGCCGTGGTCATGGTCTGCTGGAACCACGCCTCCTGGTCCGGGCCGAACACGTCCTCGCTCTTGCCCTGGGACAGCTGGTACTTCACCGCCGCGAACAGGTCGAACGTGTCCTTCACCACCACGTAGCGCGAGCCCTGGATGTTGAAGAGCGCCGCCTTGCCCATGTGCGCGTACGCCAGGCCCCGGGGCTTGTCCGCGGGCGGAATCACCAGCGCCTTGTTCACCGCCGCCAGCACCTGGTTCACGTAGTAGAGCGCCACCGGACCGGCCACCCACTTGCCGGCCTTCTGCGCGGCCTCCGCGTCCGTCAGGCCCGCCGCCTTCGCCTGGCTCAGGTACACCGCCTGGAGCACCTGCTTCTGGTTCGCGTACGCCGCGTCGTCGATGTTCACGTACGCGAACGTGTCCGCCTGGAACGTCGCCTTCACCACGTCCGGCTGGCCCTGGAGCGCCGCGCCCAGCAGCGTCGCGTCCAGCGCCACGGTGCCCGGGTAGCCGTCCTCCGGGATGAGGTGGTCCGGCCGGTAGCTACGGTAGTCCGTCACCAGCAGCTTCAGGTGCTTGCCGTACTCGAAGTCACGGTAGATGCGTGAGTTGGGGAAGCGCGGCTCGCTACCCACGTCGATGGCGCCCGCGGCGGACTGCACCGTGTCCAGCGGGATGTACTCCAGGAAGGCCTGCTCCGCGTTGAGCTTGCGGTCCAGCTGCGTCTCGTCCCGCTTGCCGTCCTCGTACGTGGCCACGTCCTGCCAGCAGTCGTCGGAGAACTCGTGGTCGTCCCAGACGATGATGAACGGGTAGCGCTCGTGCACCGCCTGCAGCTGCTTGTCCGTGCGGGTCGTCTTGTAGAGGTCGCGGTAGTTGGAGAGCGAGTTCGCCGCCAGGTACGAGGTGAGGCCCGCGCCCTGCGGCAGCGCCCCATCCGGCTCGCTGAAGCGGATGCTTCGGCCGCCATCGCCGGACTGGAAGGACGTGTCGCCCGTCGTCTCGTAGACGTAGTCGCCCAGGAACACGATGAAGTCCAGGTCCGCGTCCAGCTGCAACAGCCGCTGCCAGGCGTTGTAGTAGCGGCCAATGAAGTCCTGGCAGCTGGCGAAGACGAACTTCACCGGCACGTCATCCCCCGCCGCCGGCGCGGTGCGCGTGCGCCCGGTGCGCGTGGTGTGCTTCTGGCCGTCCTTCTCGTAGGAGAAGCGGTAGTAGTACGTCGTGCGCGCGGACAACCCGGTGACCTTCACCTTCACCGCGTGGTCATGCTCCGCCAGCGCCGACAGGTCCGTCTTGTCCAGCACCAGCGTCTTGAAGTCCTCCGACGGAGAGACCTCCAGCCGCAGCGGCAGGTCAGAACCGGCGCGGTCCTTGTCCTCCACGCGCACCCACAACACCACGCTGTCCGGACGCGGATCCCCCGACGCCAACGACTGCGGGAAGTAGGGCGAGCCATCCGAAGTCTCCGTCGAGTCGTCGTCGGAGCATCCAAAGGTCGTCGTCGCCGCGACAGCAACCACGGCTTGCAGGAACGTGCGGCGTTTGAAGGGGTTGAACAAGGCGATGGACTCCAGCGGGAAGCAGGGGTGGAGGGGCTCCCGGACCCCGAAGTCTAGAGGCCCTCCTCCCTCCACACGAAACATCCCGGCGACAGGCCGGTGATGACCGTGCGCGTCACAATCCCGCAATCCCTCTCACGGTGAAGAAAAAGGGGCCGGCCCCATCACTGGAGACCGGCCCCTTTTCTACTTCACCCACCGCGCCGCTCCCCCCGGAGGTGCGCGGCGGACCATTTCCGCGAAACGCTTCGCGATTACTTCACGGCCTTCACGCGCGGGCGCTTCTCACCTTCCGGCGGCTCGCTGGGGGCGTCCGCGGCGGGCGTCGCACCCGCGGGCTTGCCGATGCCGTACTTCTCCAGCACCAGGGCCTCGACCTCCTTGTAGGTGTCCGGGTGCTCGCGCAGGTACTCCTTCGCGTTCTCCCGTCCCTGGCCGATGCGCTCTCCCTTGAAGGAGAACCAGCTGCCGCTCTTCTCGATGATGTTGTCGTTGGAGGCCAGGTCGATGAGGTCGCCCTCCTTCGAGATGCCCGCGCCGTACATGATGTCGAACTCCACCTCCTTGAACGGAGGCGCCACCTTGTTCTTCACGACCTTCACGCGGGTGCGGCTGCCCACCACGTTCTCGCCGTTCTTGATGGCGCCCACGCGGCGGATGTCCATGCGCTGCGACGCGTAGAACTTCAGCGCGTTGCCGCCCGTGGTGGTCTCCGGGTTGCCGAACATCACGCCAATCTTCATGCGGATCTGGTTGATGAAGATGACGCACGTCTGGCTCTTGGAGATGGTGCCCGTGAGCTTGCGCAGCGCCTGGCTCATGAGGCGCGCCTGCACGCCCATGTGCGCGTCGCCCATCTCGCCTTCCAGTTCCGCCTTCGGCACGAGCGCGGCCACCGAGTCCACCACCAGCACGTCGATGGCGCCGGAGCGCACGAGCATCTCCGCGATTTCGAGGCCCTGCTCACCGGTGTCCGGCTGGGACAGGAGCAGGTCGTCGGTGCGCACACCCAGCTTGCGCGCGTAGCCCACGTCCATCGCGTGCTCGGCGTCGATGTAGCCGCACACGCCGCCCTTCTTCTGCGCTTCCGCGACGATGTGGAGGCACAGCGTCGTCTTGCCGGAGGACTCCGGCCCGAAGATTTCGATGATGCGCCCGCGCGGCACGCCGCCCACGCCCAGGGCGATGTCGAGCGAAGTGGACCCCGTCGAAATGGCCTGGACGTCCTTCATCATGGGCTCGTCGTTGCCGAGCCGCATGATGGAACCCTTGCCGAACTGACGCTCCACCGCCGCCAGCGCCAGCTCGATCGCCTTTTCCTTCTCCTGATTCACGGCCATTTCTCGTCGCTCCTTGGAAGAGTGGACCACCCCGGTCCACCTGAACGCGCTTTTAGTACGCGATGGGTAGACCCTAGTCCACCCCTCTGACATCCGTTTTGGGTCCTGGCGGTCAGCTCTTGCGCAGGGCAGCCAGGAAGGCGGCCACCAGCCCGCCCAATCCGGCCGCCCAACCCGCCGGAACCTCTGGCACCAGCACCATCCCCAACCCCATCCCGGACACCACCGTCAGCAGCGCCAGGGCTCCGCGATACAGGGGAGAGCCCACGGAGGCAACCGTCAGCACGGTCAGGGTCAGCAGGGTCAAAAGCCCCTGCAGGATGAGCAGCCCGCCAGGCACGATGACGCCCGTCAGCCCCAGCACCACCTGGAGCGCCAGCGCCCCCAGCCCCACCGCCAGGGCCGGGA